>CAITNQ010000328.1 GCA_903893785.1 uncultured Gemmatimonadota bacterium | reverse complement strand
TGGACCGCGTGTTGGCCGGCGCCGGTATTGACGCGGTGATCCATTTCGCCGGCTTGAAGGCGGTCGGCGAGTCCGTGGCCCAACCGTTGCGGTACTACCACAACAACATCACGGGCACGCTGGTACTGTGTGAGGCCATGGCGGCGCACGGCGTCAAGAGCCTGGTCTTCAGCTCTTCGGCAACGGTGTACGGCGACCCCGAACGAGTGCCTACCGACGAACAGGCCCGTCTGCAGGCGACCAACCCTTACGGCCGGACCAAACTGATGGTGGAGGAGGTGCTGCGCGATCTGCAGGTGTCGGACCCGGCCTGGTCGATCACCCTGCTGCGCTATTTCAACCCCGTGGGCGCCCATGCCAGCGGCCGCATCGGTGAAGATCCCCACGGCATCCCCAACAACTTGTTCCCCTACATCGCCCAGGTTGCGGTCGGCAGACTAGCCCGCTTAGCCGTCTTCGGCGATGACTACCCCACCCCCGATGGCACCGGCGTGCGCGACTACATCCATGTGGTGGACCTGTCCCTGGGCCATCTGCGAGCCCTGGAGGTGGCCGCGGGCACGCCGGGTGTGCGGGTCTACAACCTGGGTACCGGGCGGGGGTACAGCGTGCTGGAGGCCGTTGCCGCCTTTGCACGCGCGTCAGGCCGGCCGATCCCCTATCAGGTCGTTGCCCGCCGGCCGGGCGACGTGGCCGCCAGCTATGCCGATGCTTCGCTGGCCGCGCGCGAACTGGGATGGCGGGCCGAACGCGACTTGGACGCCATGTGCGCCGACGCCTGGCGCTGGCAGTCGCAGAACCCCGAGGGCTACGCGTGAGCCGGTCGTCCGGCGCCATGGAGGCATGGTGATGGTCTGCGCCCCTGAAGTCCGCTACCTGGCCATCAAGGCAGCGATGATGCCGCGCGACACCAACCAGTACGGCACCATCTTCGGTGGCGTCATTCTCAGCTACATCGACCTGGCCGGCCACGCCGGCGCACACCACGAGGTGCGGCGATCGGGTTGGCCGGAGGCCCTGCTGGTCACGGTGGCCATGGAAAGCGTGGAGTTCCATGAGGCGGTGCTGGTCGGTGACCTGGTCAGCTTCTGGACCCACGTTGAGCGGATCGGCACCACCTCCATCACCATGCACGTCGACGTCGAAGCGGACCGCGATGGCCGGGTGGTGCGATTGACGGACGCCAAGGTAACCTTCGTTGCCGTGGAAGCCCGCGACGGTCAGCGTCGCCCGCGTCCGATCCGTGGCGCGCTCGACGCGGACCCGGTCTGACGCCCCGTGCAGCGCCTGGCTGTCAACCGCCGCCTTGAGCTGCGCCTGCTGCAGGGCCACGACGCGCCGCTGCTCGCCGCCGTGGTGGCGGCCCACCGTGACCACCTGCGCCGCTGGTTACCCTGGGCCGAAGTGTCGACCACGGTGGCCGACTCCCTGGCCTTCATCGAGGCGGCCCTCGACCGCCACGGCCGCCGCGAGGCTTGGGAGGCCGGTGTCTGGAGCGACGGCATGCTGGTGGGCATGGCCGGGTACAACGAACTGGACTGGGCGCACGGCCGCGGTGTGCTGGGGTACTGGCTGGTCGCCGACGAACAGGGCCGGGGCACCATGACGCGCTGCTGCGGGGCGCTGCTGGACCACGGGTTCAGCGCCTGGGGGCTGCAACGGGCAGAGATTCGCTGCGCCCCTGCCAACGAGCGCAGCCGCGCCGTGGCCCTGCGCCTGGGGTTCGCCGCCGCGGGCCGGTTGAGCCAGGCCGAGTGGTTGCAGGACCGCTACGAAGACCATGAGGTATATGGACTGCTGGCAACGCAGTGGCAGGCCAGGCGGCCGGCGCGGCCGCACCCCTGACCCTCGGGCCGCCGCGTGCCGCACGCCGGACGGCGGGCCAACTTTGGGCGGCCGCCGTTGGGCAGCGAACCACCCGCCGGGCGCGGGTCAGCGCCCGGCGGCGGTGTGGCGCAGAAGATCCTGAGCCAGCAGCAACTCGGCCACCTCCATAGTCTTGACCGCGTCACCGAAGTGCGAACCCGGCAGGCGTCGCTGCCTGACCGCGTCGATGAACTCGCGGTTCTTAGCCTGGAAGCCGCCGTAGACAAACAGCTCGCTACTGCCAGCCACTTCGCGCGTGTCGTACACCGTGCCGTTGAGGTTGCCGTCGCACCAGACGGTGCCCGTGCCTTCGTGTTCGGCCTCGACGAAAATGCCCGGAGCGTGGATCTCGACGCTGAACACCCTCTTGCCACTCGTCCAGTTGTTCATCAGCACACCGACCGCGCCATTGTCGAAGTGCAACATTGCGGTGATGAAGTTCACGTCGGGCACGCCCAGCGAGCGCAGCTGACCTTCCACCCGCACCACCTCGCCCCCGCACAGCCAGCGCAGGGTATCGATGGCGTGGACGCCGTCGTCCATCATGTGGTCGCGGGCGCCCAGCATGGGCGCCGGGGCCCATTTGTAGAAGCGGCAGACGGCATGGCTGACCGGCCCCCGGGCGCAGCACAGCTGATGCAACTGGGCCACCATCGGACACGTGCGCCGCTGGAAGCTGACCTGGGTGATGCACTGGTGGGTCTCGGCCAGATGCGCCAGGCAGTGTGCCTGGTGCAGGGTGAGGCCCATGGGTTTCTCGATGTACAGATGCAGCCCCTGCTCGAGGCACCACACCCAGATGTCGTACATCAGGTGCGGTTGGCCGATGGCGTACACGGCGTCCGGGGCCACCTGGTCGACCATCTGGCGGTAGTCGCGGTACCGCCCCTCAACCTGGTACTGGTCCGCGGTGCGCTGCAGGCGTTCGGCATCCAGGTCACAGATGGCGGCGATCTGCACGTCCGGAAAAGAGGCCAGGGATGGATAGTGGACGCTGTTGGCCATGCCGCCGGCGCCGATCATGGCAACCCGAAGAGGCCGGACCGCATTACGACGGGTCGAGGGGCCGGCCTTGGCCGCGGTCTGCGAGCGGGTGCGCTTTGCCGCCGGCCGTCTCATTGGAACAACTCCCGGGCATAGGCCAGGTCATCGCGGATCAGGCGGTCCGTGCTGTCATGGTCGCTGTACTCGGCGGTCAGACACAGGCACCCCTGCCAGTTCCGCCGCCGCAGCTCGGCGGCCACTCGCGGCCAGGAGGCCAGCCCCTGTCGACCGGTGGTCCAAAAGGGCCGCCAGGTCACGTCCAGCGCTTCCGGGCCGTTGACGCGCCGCCAAAAGGCATTCTTCAGGTTGACCATGGCCAGGTGCGACCAGACAATGTCGATGGCCAGCTCGGGATCTTCGCCATTGAGGGCATTGTGTGCCGCATCCCACACGGCTGCGATGTGACGGCGGTCGTAGCGCTCGATCAAGTGCCGCAGACCCATGGCGTTGGCCACGCAGGCGTCACAGTGGTTCTGCACGCCAATAGCCACGCCGTACCGCTCGAGCAGAGGCACAAGCCCGTCGAACTCGCGCTGCAGACGTGCCTCAGCAGCCAGGTACCCTTCGGCCGCCGGGATGGACAGGCACACGCGAATCAGGGGCACGCCGGCGTCAGCGCAGGCGGCGAGGGTTGCCTCATCGGTCGGGCCGGCAACGCTGGCCAGGCGCACGCCGTGCTGTTGCAGCACCCGAGCGGCAGCCGGCAGGTCCGCGGCCACGCGTTCCGGCACGACCTGGAAACCCGGGCGTACCGGCAGTTCTACGGCATCGAAACCCATGCCTTTGACCAAGTCGGCCAGGGCCGGCAGCGGCAGGCCAGGCCATGGTTTGGTGAAGACGGCATACTCGACCACGCCCAGGCTCATTCGGACTCCTCCTTTCCCCTGCCGGGTGGACAGGGTGGTCGCGCGGGTCGACCGTCCTGCCCGCCCACGGGGATCTCAGAAAAGCAGCTGGTTGCTGTCCACCGACGGGCACCAGTGTTTTTCAATGTACGAGACCACTAGACGAGTGCCTTCGTCGTGACTGACATAGGGAGCGCGGGTCGGGCTGTACATGGCGTCGGTCAGGTCGCGGACTAAGGCCACCTGCAGGCCCCAACGCACCATCTGCTTGATGGCGAAGGAACGGTTCAGCACGCACATGTTGGTGTGCACGCCGGCAATCAGGAGCCGGTTCCGCCCCTGCTGCGCCAACAGCGAATAGACTTCCCGGCCCTGGTCGGCGATGGCATCGAGGTCGTCATCGATGCCGATGCCCGGATGCTGCCGCGTCCATGTGCGCCGGGCGCTGGTCTCGCCTGTGTCGGCGCCACCGTCGCCGTCATCGATGGGCAACGGGGGGTCCGGGTGCGCCAGCTCCGGTGGCGGCGTGACCGCCGGTACCTGCAGCACACGGCGGCGGGCGGGCGCACCCGCGTAAAAGTCCATGGTGTCCGACGGCGCATGGATCACCTGCACGCCGCGTTGCCGCGCGGCGGCCACCGTCGCCTGCAGCCGCGGCACCATGCCGTCGAGGCGCATGACCGCGCCTTGACACCAATGACTGTCCCAGACATCGCACAGGAGCAGGGCCGTGCCGGCCGCCGGCCAGGTGACCGGTGTCTGCCGCACGTGCCATCCCTGCCGCCCATCGGGACCGATGGTCAGGGTCTGCGATTGCAGCACGAGCCGCAGGTCGCCGGACATCAGAAAGTGCCGTCGACTTTCATGGCCACGCCGTCGGTCTTCTTGCCGGTCGACGTCCGCACGCGCTGCTGCAGCTGCTCGTAGAACAGCTCCTCGTCTACCGGCAGTGACACCCAGCCATCGGTCCACGTCGACAGCATCATGGCGTTGGCAAGTTGGACGCCGTTGATGCCCTCCTGGCCGGCGGCCAACAGCGGTTTGCCGTCGACGATGGCCTCGACCCAGTTGCGGGTGATGGCCTCATGCTCCTCGCCGGGCCGTCCCACGGGCACCTCGCACTTCCACACCTCGGGACTGCCAAAACCGCCTTTGTACTCGCGCAGGAAGTCGCCCACCGGGACCCGGGTACGCCAGAAGTCCAGCTTGCCGCCCTCCAAGACCAGCTTGCCGCGGTCGCCGTGCAACTCGAGTCGGTTCGTGCCCGGCGCTTCGCCCGTGGAGGTAATGAAGACACCCGTGGCCCCGTTGGCGTACTCCACGTACGCGGTAACGTCGTCGTCGACCTCGATGTCGTGGTACTTGCCGAAGTGGCAGAAGGCCCGCATGCGCACCGGCATGCCGCAGATCCACTGCCACAGATCCAGGTTGTGCGGGCACTGGTTGGCCAGAACACCACCGCCCTCGCCAGCCCAGGTGGCGCGCCAGCCACCCGAATCGTAGTAGCTTTGGGAGCGGAACCACGAGTTAATGATGTAGATGACCCGTTTGAGCTCGCCCAGTTCGCCGGACTGCACCAGTTCGCGCACCTTCTGGTGCTCGGGGCGGGTACGCTGGTTGAACATGACGCCAAAGACGCGGCCGCTGGCTGCGGCAGCCTCGTTCATCTGGCGCACCTGGCGGGTGTACACGCCGGCGGGTTTCTCGCTGAGCACATGCAGGCCGTGACCAAAGGCCTGGACCGCCAGCGGGGGGTGGAAGTAATGCGGCGTGGCGATGATCACCGCGTCAACGCCGCCGGCCGCGAGCAACTCGTCGGCGGCGGTGTAACACGCCAGGGGCACGCCGTAGCGCTCGGCAGCCCCGTCCAACCGGGTCGAATCAACGTCGCACAGGGCCACCAGACGTGCACGCGGGATCTGGCCTTTGGACAGATAGCGGGCGTGGTAGCTGCCCATGCCACCGTGCCCGATGATGCCGATGCGGACCTCGTCCATGCCGTTCTCCTCGGACGGACACACAGCGTTTGCAGGCGGCTGCCGTCCCGGCAGCCGCAACCCAGGCAACAAGGTAGTGACCGGGTATCGGCGCGACAATGTGCCGCGTCTGGCCACGGACCACGACCTGGACGACATTGGTGCCCGGCGCCCACACCGGCGGCCACGGCCGGTCGCCCCAGCCGGCGCACACGGCCGGCGCCGCTGCCCACGCCGCGGCCCGCAGCCCCACAGCCCGTCCGGCCCCACCCTCACGCCATGGCACGGAGTCCTTGCCCATGCGGTCGACCCACCTGCCCGTCCCCTCGGCGTTGCGGACCGCCCGTCGCGGTTCCCGGGACATCACCCAGGCTGCGGCCATCGGGTGGCAGCGGGCCCGCAGGCGGCGCCAGGGCCGGGCGGTCCTGTTGGGGCTGCTGCTCGCCCTGCTCGGCTGTGCCGACGCGCCGCCGCCGCCCCCGACGGTGCAGTTCCACGACGTGGCGACGACGGCCGGCATCGACTTCCGCCATTTCAACGGCGCCACCGGTCACTACTACTACGTGGAGACCTATGGCTCTGGGGCGGGGTGGCTGGACGCCGACAACGACGGTTGGCTGGACGCCTATCTGGTCAATGGCGCGCCCCTGCAGAGCCCACCTCCCGCGCCGCTGCCGACGAGCCGCCTGTTCCGCAATGGCGGTGACGGCACCTTTGCCGATGTCACCCTGGCAGCCCACGCCGGCAGTACCGGGTACGGCATGGGGTGCAGTGCCGCTGACTACGACAACGACGGCGACCAGGATCTGTACATCGCCAACTTCGGCCCTGACGTGCTGCTGCAGAACCAGGGCGGCGGGTCGTTCGCCAACGCCACGGCGCAGGCCCACCTGGGCGATCCGGGCTGGTCGAGCAGCTGCGGCTTCCTGGACTATGACCGCGACGGCGACCTGGACCTGTTCGTCACGCGGTACGTCGAATACAGCCTGGCCACGGACGTGCCCTGCGCCGAGGGGTCGATCCGGTCCTATTGCGATCCGAGCACCTACACCCCGACGACGGACCTGCTGTACCGCAACGAAGGCGACGGCACCTTCTCCGAGGTCAGCGTGGCCATGGGGATCACCGCCACCGGGCGCGGGCTTGGGGTAGCCTTCACGGACTACGACGACGACGGCGACACCGATATTTACGTAGCCAATGACGGCACGGCCAATCTGCTGTACCGGAATGACGGCACCGTATTTTCCGAGGTGGGACTGCAGGCTGGCGTGTGGTACAACGCCAATGGCCGGGCCCAAGCCGGCATGGGCGTCGATGCCGCCGATGTGGACGGCGATGCCCGCCCGGACCTGGTGGTCGGCAACTTCGCCATGGAGACTACGACGATGTTCCGCAACGTGGGCCAGGGCCAGTTTGAGGACGTCACCGACCGCTGTGGTCTGGGCGCGCTGACGTACATGCCCCTGACCTTCGGCCTGCGATTCCTTGACTACGACAACGACGGCGACCTGGACCTGTTCGCGGCCAACGGCCACGTCCTGGACAACGCCGAGGTGGTTTCGCCCGGGCACACCTACGCCCAGGCGAACCAGCTCCTGGCCAACCAAGGCGACGGTCAGTGGGTAGACGTCTCGGCGCAGCTGGGGGCAGACTTCCGCCGCCCCAATGTGGGTCGCAGCGCCGCCACGGCCGACTATGACAACGACGGTGACATGGACCTATTGGTGAACCAGGTCAACGGCCCAGCGCGGCTGCTGCGCAACGACGGCGGCAACGGGCAGCACTGGCTGCTGCTGCACCTGCGCGGGCAGCGGCAGCGCGATGCTCTCGGCAGTCTCGTGACCGTCACTGCCGCGGGGCGCCGCCAGGTACGCGAGCGCCAGTCGGGCGCTTCGTACCAGTCCAGCCACGACCCGCGGCTGCACTTTGGCCTGGGCGCCGCGACGCAGGCGCAGGTCGAGATCCGCTGGCCGAGCGGCCAGGTGCAGGACCTGGGCACCGTGGCCGCCGATCAGCTGCTGACGGTGAGCGAACCCCCCTGAACGCGCGACGCCTTCAGGGGCGCTGCAGTTCCAGCAGCAGCACCTCATCGCTGGCCACGTCGATGGAAACACCATCGGGGCGCGCCTCCAAGGGCCGCTGCTCGAGCACCTCGCGCGCCTGCAACCCCTCGCCCAGGGTCTGGGCCGCCCAGCTGATTTCGACCCGTCGCGGCTGGTCGGCCGTGTTCAGCAGGGTCAGCCAGGTGTGGCCTTGGGCATCAGGGCCAAAGCGTTCGATCCAGATGTGCGCGTCGCGGGTCCACGCCTCGGTCACCGGTTCCCAACCGGCCTGGGCCACCTGGCGAATGAGCGGCTGGTACCGACGGAACAGCGCGCGGTCGCGCTCGAACCACCGGGGCGTCTCCCAGTATGGGTCCTCGGCGGCGTTGTAGCTGAACATGCTCGGGTAGAAGCCGTAGAACAGGCAGCGGCGGAAGTATTGCTCTACCCGCGTCGAAGTCAACTGGTCAAAGTCGGTGTTCATCAGCAGCAGATACGGTTTGTGCCACGTCATGTACCGCTTGAGCGCGAACCAGTCGTCGGCCGGCGGCGTGAAGGTGCTGTCGACCAGCCAATTGGTCTCGGTGCCCATGACATCGAAGCTGGGTGCCAGGAAAGCGTAGGACTGCGGCAGCGAGTTCCCGAACAGGAGCCGGCCGGCGCCGTGCAGGTCGCGGCCCAGGCGGTCGGCGAACTCCCAGTTGGACCACGCTTTGTGGATGACCGGTCGCCGTCCGAGGGTCGAGAAGGTGAGCGGCGCTGTGACGTAAGCGAAGTGCTCGCGCCGCCAGTTCTCGGTGGCGGTCACATACCCCTCGACGGAATCCAGGTACTCCCCGTCGAGCACGCCAGCTGCGTCCGGGCCGTACAGGACCTGACGCAGGCTGTCGTTCCAGTTCATCGCCGCTTCGGAAAGGCCTGGCAGCTGCGGATTGGGGTTGGTGCTGAACACGGCCCCGTCGCACCAGGGTTCGCGGCGGACCTGGTACTGCAGACGCCCGTCGCGACCATAGGACCCCGAAACCTCGACAGCCTGCGCCCGCCGGTCGCCTTCGGCCAGGCGCTGCCGCAGCACGGACATGACCCCGTCATGGGTACGGGGCACCTCGGGCGGCATGGGCATCCACCACGTGGACGGCTCGGTGTAACGGAAACTGAGGACGCCGGCTTGGTCATCAAAAGCGACGTTGTTGTCACCTTCGTGGTAGCGGAAGCCGAAGTCCTCGGGCTGGGGCAGGGTGCTGATGTCTGTGAAGGGCATCCAGATCCCCTGCTGGGGCGAACGGCAGACAAAAGCGTCGGGGAAGGCCCGGTACACGGCCGCCGCAGCCGCTCGGAAACCCCAGCGCGGCGCCACGGACGCGATGACCAGATCGATGGGCGCCGCATGCGGGAAGGCGCGGGTTTCGGCGACCAGGCCCAGGTCCAGGGAGACGTAGAACCAGCCAGTGGCAGCGCTGTACCCCAGGCGGTGCTGCACCGGCCGCGCCGGGTCCACGGCCAGCACCAGGGCCGTGGCGGAGTCGCCGATGGCGGCCCACGGGTACAGCGACATGGCGCCGCCCGAGCCGGTGCCGATGGACGTGCAGTCGGCATACTCGCGCCCGGGCTGAATGGGCACACGACCCCGCAGGCCGCGGTACCACTGCCAGCCCGGCTGGCCCACCGGCAGGGCCAGGGCCAACGTCACGGCGCGGTCGGATCGATGCGCGCCGTCGCCCCCGCGCAGATCCACCAGGCGCCCCTTCAGGCGCAGGTGGTCGGCCTGTGCCTCCCACTGGACCTCCAGGCGCAGGCCCAGCGCCTGGCACAGACCGTCCTGAAAACCGTACCAGTCTGACCCGGCCGCCACGTCGCGCGCCATCCACCCACCCGTACGACCGGCGGGGGTCAGGGTTCGGTCCCCCACGCTGACTTCGGCCACGGTGCCGGTGGCGTCGTCGTGGTACACGGACAGGCCGTTGCCAGTGGTAGCGCGGTACCCTGCCACCGCGGGCCGGGCCACGGGTGGCTTGACAGCCAGGCCGTCGAACAGCCCCCCGGTGAGCAAGGGGCGAACCGAGAAGTCGTCGAACCACGCCTCCCCGGTGCGCCCCCGGAACAGGCCGTAGACACGCAACTGGCGTATCGGCCTGCCGACGCGGACCAGGAGCTGCTGCTCCTGCCAGTCGTGGGTGCCCGGATCGAACGGAGCGTTCAGCCCCCAGATGGGGTCACCGTCGGTGCAGATCACGTCGACGTAGAGCGAATACTCGCTGTCGCGACTGCCGCTGACATTGCGGGCGCGGCTCCATCCCTTGACCAGGACCGGGGCCGGGGCCACCTGGTTGAGAGGCAGCCACTGACCGATACCGGCCTGCCGCGGCTCGGGATTGGCGCACCAGGCGGCGGTGCCGCCGCCGCGACCGGGTCCGCTGCCGCAGCGGTCCTGCCAGGGGTCCCAACCCGGGAAACGGTCGGCCTGGACGCGGAACTGACCGTTGACCAGCTGTTCAGGGCCCGGTTTCTCGGACGCCAGACGCAGAACGGGGGCCGTGCAGCCCCCCAGGACCAGGGCCATCGCCAGGGTCACGGCCAGGTTGGGGCGGCGGGCGGCTCGCGACCGGGTCTCGCCGGTGGTGGCCCTCGCGGGCCGCTGGCCCCCGCCCGACCACCGGGGTCCACCGCGGGCAGCAGTCCTGGCCTTCGTACCGGCGGTCCCGGCTACTGCCGATGTCCCCCCGACGGGGCTGCCAGGGTTCATCGGGCCCGCCGTTCCAGTTCGGTGCGCGCCGCGGCCAGCAGGTCCAGCAGACGCCGGCGGACGTCTTCGTCGCGGAACACGCCCAGGCGTTCAGCCCACGACTGACTCCCCTGCAGGTGGTTGAGCAGGTACGTGCCTTCGGCGGCGACAAAAGCGCCGCGACCGGCCAGGTCGAGGTACACGGGCGACGAATGGGCCATCACCGGCCCGGCGTTGGTCAGGTAAGGTCCCCAGCAGCGAGCAACCACCCAGCTTGAGGCGTTGACGACGCAGCGGTGGTGCAACTGCAGCCGGCGATCGCCGGCACCGGCCGTGGCCCGCGCTACCTCCACGCCATTGACCAGCACGGACAGCGCCGTCAGCGGCCAGACGCTCTCGGCCTGCGCCTCGATCTCCACCGTGCCCCCGCCCCCGGGCAGGGCCACGACCTGGCCCATGCCGCGGCCTTCCACGTGCAAATCGATCATGGCGCCGGTACTAGCGAAGGTGTCGCCGCGACGCACGGCATTACACCAGTTGTCGTAGGTAAACTCTTCGTCGGGTCGCAAGCGTGCGTACGTGCGCGAACCGCCGATGACGCGGTCATTGGCCATCTTGTCCGTGCCGCCCACCACTGGCAGACGCTGGCCGACGTTGAGCCAGCGATAGTAAGCCCGCTCGGCGCTGCTGATGGGCTCGCCTTCCCACACCCAACACAACTCGCCGGCATCGGCCAGGCCCAGGATGACGTCGGCCGCGTTCTCGAAATCCGGCAGGGGCAGGTGCGGGATCACCACCAGGCCCCCCTGAGCCCGGCACTCAGCCGCCCAGTCGGCCAGCAGTGTCTGGGTCTCGCCGCCGATCCAGTCCTCCTGTGGCCCGCCAGTGCACATGGGAGCCACCAGGCTCCGCAGCCCCAGCAGGCTGATATGACCGAGGACATGCTGCCGGTTCTCCTGGCTGACCCAGATCTGATGCTCGGGGCTGCTGGTCGGCGCCAACCCTCCGGTGAACTCCTCCCAACTGGTAAAAAGCCGCCCCCACTGGCTAGCCAGCAGGTTGACCACATTGAGGTCTTCAGCCGCCGCTTCCAGATGTGCCGACTGCGAGGAGAGGAAATGCACGTGGGTGTCGCCCGAGTAGAAGCGCCTTGACTTCATGTCAAAGGCGCGCTGCAGCGACAGGTTCAGGTGGCGCTGGCCAGGACGGATTTCGACGCGCTGCCGCATCGGCTCGTACTCAAAACCGCGGACGATCTCGATCAGCACGGGCCCCACCGGCAGCTCGATCTGGCAGGTGCCATCGACATAGGCGTACGGTACACCGCGGACCTTGCAGTCACCGCCCACGTCTTCGAACCAGCCGGTGTTGACATCTGCCTGGTGCCCATGGGGGGCCAGGTACGCGCCGTTCTGGGTGCGGAAGTGGATGCGGGCCCCCACCGGGCGTTGGGTGTCGGCGTCGGCAATGCGAACATGGACCCACTGGCGACCCCGCGGCGCCACCTTTTCGACGCGCACGCGGCCCCGCTGCACCGGGCCGCCCTGGACCACATCGGCCCAGCGGAGCTGCTCCTCGATCGCGCCGCTGCGCAGCCGCAGCCGGGCCTCGGCGGCGGCGTGGACCTCGACATAACCCTGGGTGTGGGCGGCTTGGCGCCCGTCGCCCCAACCCGTCTCGTCGGTGCCCAACCAGTCGGTCCCCGGGACCAGCAGGCGATCCTTTCGGGCGACGACGCCGCGGTCGATCTCGACCTGCAGCGGCTCGTCGTCGCCGTCCACAGTCACGGCCAGCTCCTCGCGCGGCAGCCAGGCCAGAGGGTCGGCTTCGTCGCGGCTCAGGGTCAAGCCCCCCAGGGCGACGGCCGCCCCGTCGGCAGCCACCAGCTCGAGTTGCGCCATGGGGAGCTCGGGATGGGGGTGCTCCCAGGCCAGCAGCCACCACCCCTGCTGCTCGTGCCCGGCCGCCGTGGTGATGCCGGTCTGCACCCGCCCCCAGGAGTCGCCGGCATCGCCCAAGGGTACGGCGGCGAACTCACGGCAGTTCCGGCACAGGAATGGGCGATGGCCCCAGGGAATAGTGACGCTGTGAATCTCAAAGCGCCGCCGCAGGTCCAGTTGCACCACGGTGCCGTCGGCATAGTGAAGGCGGTACGCGCCCACCACCTGGCCGACGCCGTCCGGCGGTTCGGATTGGGGCCCGGGCACCGAGCATGCATGGGCCAGCAGCAACGCCCGCGCTCGACCGATCAAGGGCACGGTGACCCGCGTCGGCAAGGGCGGCGCGGCGGCAGCCACGACCGCGGCCGCACCCGGGCCGCACCCGGTTCCCAAAGCAAAGGGAAGACCGTAGAAGGTTCGGTCGCCCCAGGGCAATTCGGCCAGGGCAGACCGGTCGGGCGCCGCCCCCGGCCACACCCAGGTGCCATCGGGGCGCTGCACATTGCGGGTATCGGCCTGACGGGCGGGCCCCAGGTCGACGGGCACGAACGAGCCGGTCATGTCGCCTCCCTCCTTAGGTGTCAACGAGCATCGGGCGCCGTCGTCCTGGCGACGCCGGTGTGGGCCGCCAACCAGGCATAGCCCAGCACGCCGCCGGCCACGGCGACGTTGAGGCTTTCGGCGCTGGCGCGCATGGGCAGGCGGACCCAGGCGTCCATCTGCGGCCGCAGCTCGGGCGATAACCCGCGCGCCTCATTGCCAAGGATCAGGGCCACCCCGCCCGACCAGTCGGCCTGGTGCCACAGGTCGCCCTGGTACGGGTCTGCCGCGACCAGGCGCAGCCCTTGGCAACGGAGCCAGGCCACTAGCTGCTCCAAGTCAGGCGTAGCCGTCACCGGCAGGTTGAAAAGCGAGCCCATGCTGGCCCGCATGGCCACCGGGTCATGGGGATCAGCGCCCGGTTCCAGGCGCACCACGGCCCCGGCTCCCAGAGCATCGGCGGTGCGGATCAGCGTGCCGAGGTTGCCCGGGTTCTGCAACCGGTCAAGGACAAGGACCAGGCTGTCCGGCGGCAGCCGCAGGGGCGCCAGGGGGCGGTCAACCAACGGGAAGACGGCCACCACTCCCGGCGGCGCATCGCGGCCGGACAGCGACGCCATGGCGGCGGCCGAGACCTCGATCAACTGCGCCGACGTCTGCTGGCACCGCGCCAGCACCGCCGGGGCGCCCGGCCCGGCAAACAGCGACGGGCAGAAGAACACGGCGTTTGGTACCTGCCCGGCGGCCAGGCCGAGGTGCAGCAGTTGCAGGCCGTCGACCAGGAACGCCCCTTCGCGGTGCCGATGCCGGCGATGGGCCAGCGCCCGGGCCGCCATCACCCGCGGGTGCCGGGGTCCAGCCACCGCAGGCCCGGTGCGGCGTGGGGCCGACGTCGGCCCTGCGGCCGAGGAGTCTGGGCGGCCGGACACGAGGCGAACCTCAGCGCACGGCCAGCAGGGTCAGGCCCGTGCGTTCTTCCTCTTCGCGCAGCCGGTGCAGGGCTTCAGGGGTCAGCTGCTCCATGGCCACGTCCTGGGCGCTGAAGGCCACGATGGTGGTGCCCAATTCCTTCTCCAGGGCCTGCACGCGGTGCAGTTGCTCGGCAGTCAACATGGCAAAGCTGTAGATCACGGTGTGCCTCCTTGGCACGAAACGGGCCAGTCGCGCAGGTGCCCGTACACGCGGATTTCGCCCACGCGGGCGTGGTCGAGACCGTGGGTGGCGGTTACCGTGAGCCTCAGCCGGGTCACCGTCACGGGCGCGTCCAGCGTGTGGACACACAGGCGCTGGCAGTTGCCGTCCACCTTCGCCAGGACCTGCCAAGCCGAACCCACCCTCCCCTCGAGCCAGTAGTCAGCGACGGTCTCGGGCTGGGGACGTCCCCAGATCATGCGTTCGGCGTAGGCGTCCGAATGGGTCAGGGTCAGGGGGCGACTGAGACCGGTGTCGAACACGAGCCGAACCTGGGCCACGGTCACCGGCGCGGGCCAGTCCAGCTCGATCCAGGCCGGCAGCCCGGCAGCCGGATCGCTCTGCCAGCGATGGCGGCCGGCCACAGCCCGGTCCGGCGGCGCCCCACCCGGGCCGTGCACCGCCCGCGTCTGGCCCGAGCGCACCAGATCTGCTTCGCCACCCACCTGTTGGCTGGAAGCCGCGCACGAAGCAGCGAGGGCCAGGTCGTCGCCGTCCTCATGGCGCACGCCGATGAGGTACGCATCATCGCGCAGCAGGCGCTGCTGCACCACCCACAGCGCCCGCGGATCACCCGCCACGTCGAAGGGGCGACACCCGTGGCGCGCCGCATAGGCGGCCGCTGTGCCCACCCCCTGACCCACGGCGGCGCAGGTGGCCATCACCCGCGTAGAGGCAAAGGCCAGATGGGTAGCCGACAGATTCCGGCCGGCAAACAGCAGGTTGGGGACATCGGGGCTGACGCAGGCCGACAACGGGATGTCGTAGAGCCACGGTACCGGAACCTGCCGGCAGGGCGGTTCGCCGGCGGCATCGACCCCGGTGGGCGGATGGGTATCGATCGGCCAGCCGCCGTAGGCGATGGCGTCGTCAAAGGCCCGCGACCCCATGACGTCGGTTTCGGTCAACACGTGGCGGCCGACAAAGCGACGGCTTTCGCGCTTACCGGGCAGGAAGCCGAACCAGTCCAGCGCCCAGTGCGAGGCCCCGTGGTCGCCGTGGTTCTTGATGTGGTCCCATACACCGAGCAGGACGGCCAGCAACTCGTCGCGGATCGCCTCGTTGTCGGCGATGGTGTCCAGGTGCCCGCCCCACTCGCACCACCAGTACCCGTATTCCAGGCCCCGATCCACGCCAGCTGTGGCATGGGGCCGCAGGCGCAGGTCTTCGTCGCTGAAGTGCCGCGCCCAGCTGGGGGCCCGGAAGGGCATGGGCTGATCGTGCCGACGGGCCATGAACAGCAGACTGGAGCCGAGGGTGCGGTGATCTTTCTGGGGCAGCGCCGAGACCTCGCCGAACTCGTCGCGGCCTTCGCGGCCCTGTCGGAAACGGGCCCCCGCCGCGGCGCCCAGCGCGCCGTCGCCGGTGCAGTCGACGAACACGGGTGCCCGCAGGCAGAAGGAGTGTCCGGTGCTGGAGCGGTGTGCCAGGGCAACGGCGATGCGCTCGCCAACGCGCTCGACGCCGGTGACAGCGGTGTTGAGCAGCAGCCGCAGCCCGGCCTGTCGCCGACACATGTCGTACAGCACCAGGTCAAGAACCGAGGCGGAGCGCTGCGGATTGGCGACGCAGGTCGCTAGTCGGATCTCCTCGATCAGCCCGCCTTCGCGGGCCTCGGTCGCCAGTTCCAGGCCCCGCCCGCCGCTGGCATCGGCGCCCACCATGTGCATGCGCACTTCGCTGGAAGCGTTGCCGCCCAGGACGGGTCGGTCCTGCACCAGGACCACACGCACACCGCAACGGGCCGCGGCCAGAGCGCAGGCGACCCCGGCCACCCCGCCTCCGGCGACGACCACATCGACGTCCACTTCCTCGGCCTTCGTCCCCATGCTCAAGTCCCTCCAACCCAGGCTGGGGCGGCTACTAGCCCCGGCTCCCGGGCGCCGTGGGCCGGGTCACTGCCACCGGGGCCCTGCCCACCTGTCCGCCTCGCGCCCGTGATCGCGCTCAGGCGCCAGCCGCCGACACCGGGGACGCGACGGCCCGCACCGCGTCCGGCGCCGCGAACCCGCCGAACGCGGCCAGAGCCTGACGCCACTGGTGGGCGCGAGTGTACGCACGGCGACGGGCGTCGTCAAAGCACGCCGGGCCCCCGCCACGTCTCAGTCTACCGCGCTGCGCCGGACCTCGGCGGCGATCTCGTCGAACAGCCGGGTGGACCGCGCGTTGCGGGCCCACCGGGCACCACCCGGCCCCGCGTTGAGGTTGCCGCCGGCATTGGGGTGGCACTTGGGTCGGCACTCAAGCTCCACGTCGGCCGCAACCACGCCGGCACCTGTAGTAGTGGCAAGGACCACGCCCCGCGTGTCGAGAATGGCGGCCGGGGAGTACAGCGATGCGGCGGCTACGTAGACGTTGTTGTCGATGGCCCGGGCCGGCAGGATGCGCTCCTCGTAACCGGCATTGGGGAAGAGAATGATCTCGGCCCCCCGCAGGGCCAGCAGGCGAGCCGACTCAGGCCACCATGAGTCGTAGCAGATCATGATGCCGATGACGCCGAACTCGGTGACCAAGGGCACGAAGGTCTCGCCGGGTACGACGCCGAGCGGTTCTTCAGGCCAGTAAGGGTGCACTTTGCGCTGTGTGCCAACCTGCGCACCGGCCCGGTCGTAGACCACCGCCGTGTTGTAAACGCAGTCGCCGTCCCGCTCCAGCAGACCGGCGGCGACGTAACAGCGATGCCGCTGCGCCTGACGGGCCAGCATGGCACAGAAGGGCCCGGGGATGGTCTCCGCCAGGTCGCGCAGCGCCTCGCCCCGGGCCGGGGGCAACGAGGCGTAGTTGGCGAACTCGGGCAGCAGGATCAGGTCCGCACCCAGGGCCGCTCCCTGGTCCACCAGGCCGGCATAGTAGGCCAGGTTGGTCTCCGGGGTGGACGGCGGGGCAGGGCAACCCTGGGTAACAGCGACCCGCAGGCGCCGCGACGGCGGTAGTTCCCCGGGCGTCAGCGACGCCGCCAGCAGCTGGATGGTGGCCTCGGCCCCGTAGCGCAGCAGCACCCGCACTTCGGCCGCGTCGGTGCCCGGTGGCGCGGCGAAGGTGTCTTCGCCCAGCAGGTCAGCGCCGTCGCGATGGTAGCCCCTCACGGCGTCAACCGCACAGGCTTCCTCGGGCAGTTCACCCCGGCGCCAGACCACCTGCGCACTGACGTGCAGACCCAGATCTTCGACCCCGTCGCACTGCAGGCGGACCCGCAGGCAGTAGGCCTGCCCCGCGGTGATGGGCACCCGCTGGCACCAGGCGCCGAACACGTGCGGATTGCCGTCTCCGGCCAGCAACAGGCCGCGGTGGAGACGGTGAAACCGGGGCGACAGGCTGGCCATGGGAGTCCAGGTGTACCAGTCCGGGGCAGCCAACGGGGCCAGTCGTTCTTCCCTGCTGATCATCTTCGTGCCTCCCTGGGTGGGGCCGGCTCGATCCCTTGCCAGGCCGGTTGAACTCCGCTATGCTGGGTGGCCATAGGCCTGCTTACTGCTCCCCTTCCCAAAGGTTGAGGTCCTGTGACCAGCCCGCGCCAGCGCTTCCTCGACTACGTGCGCCGGGTCCCCGGTGCCCGCCCGGTGGTATCGCCTTTCCTGCCCCATGCGGGCGTCGTCACCGGGGCGCTGCGCCGCCTGGGGCTGCCCGTCGACGGCGATGCCATCGACCGCGAGATCCGCCTCTCCCGGGCCCTCGATTACGAGCCCATGTTCATGTGCGGCTGCACCGAACTGATGTTCCCGTGGCAGGTGGACGAGGAGCGCACCGACGAAGACTGGGAAGTGGCCGTGCTCCCCGTGGCCGGCGAGGAGTGGGTGCGCCGGGTGGCGCGGAGCAAGGGGCTGTACGGCGACGAATCCGGTTTCCCGGTCCGTGACGCCGAGGACCACCGCCGCCTGGCGGCCGTGTGTCGGTCAGCCGGCGAGCGCATGGCAACCATGCGGGCCTATTTCCGCGCCTTTCGGCAGCGCATCGGCGACGATGGCGTAGTGGTCATCGCTCACCCCCATGTTACCTGGCTAGCCGGCCAGATCAGCCAGCCGAACATGATCTACCACCAGCTGGACCTGCCGGAGCTCTTCACCGCCAGCATGGACGCCATCCTCGAGGCGTCGTACGTGGTTTTCGCGGCGGCCATGGCCGAGGGAATCGATTTCATGAGCGAGTCCAGCTATGGGCTGGAGATGGTCTCGCCGGCGCAATTCGCCGCCCAGGACGTGCCGTACACGCGCCTCCTGGCGGACTGGACGCACGCCCGCGGCGGCTTGTTCTGGTACCACAACTGCGGCCGCACCCGACCCTTGATCGCCGCCGGGCACTTCGATCGCCTGGGCGCCGATGTCATCGAGACCATCGCCCCGTGGCCAGAAGGCGACAACGATCTGCGCGAATCGCGCCTCTGCCTGGCGCCCGGCATCTGCAGCAAGGGCAACCTGAGCCTGGCCCTGCTGCGCGATGGCAGCATCGACCAGGTGATCACAGCCACACGCAGCATGGTCCGCGCCGTCGATGGCTTCGCCCACATCCATTCGACCGCTGACGCGGTGTTCGACGACACGCCCGCGGACAACTTCATCGCTTTCGTACGCACGGCCCGCGAAGAGGCAGAGCGGACCTGAGTCCGGCGCGGCCGCGGTCGGGGGGCTCTCAGTCTGCCAGGGCGAAAGAGAAGACCTGCGCACGGGTAAGCGTGAAGCACAGCCGCACGACCTGGCCGCCCGCCGCCGCCGGGCGTTCCCAGGTGAGCGCTGCGTCGGTCACCGACCGACGCAGCGGGGCAGCTCGCGCGACCACCCCGCCATGGGCGCCCAAGGCGGTGACCTGCACCGAGCCCGCGCGACTGATGTCGGCAGTGACCCGTATGGGGCCACCGTTCCACGGAATGGGCTGCGTAGTCACCCGGCCCGGAGGGTCTTCGGCCAGATAACCGGCGAAGCCGTCGGCGCGCAGCCGCGCCAGGGCCAGGCCACCGCGACGCCAGCTCATATGTGTGTCGTCGGAGGCGCCGTAGTACAGCCGCACCTCGCCCGGCAGGAAGACCGGACAAGCGGCCGCATACACGCATCCCCAGTCGTAACGGCCACGCCGCGCGCCAGGCGGCAGCAGCGGCGTTCCCGGCTGAACCCGGTGCCAACGCAGCGTATCGGGGCTCCAGCACAACTCCGTATGCACGCGGTCGGTGCGCAGATCGAAGACGGCGGGCAGCCCCAGGTACACACCGGCGTGGTACCAGACCGGCATGGCGTACAGCTGCTGCCAGTCGTCCGCGCCGCGGCAGATCTCGGTGGCTGGACTCCAGTGGATGAAGTCTTCGCTCTCGCTGCGCGCAACCAGGCGAATGCCGCGTACGGGCCCCTCCAGGCGGTGTTCCCACTGGCGCGTGATGCAGACGTAGCGGCCCAGGGTGGGGGCCCAGAAGGCATTGTTGTGGGTGTCGCCTTCGGCCACCAGGCCGTCCAGGAGCGTCGGCGCGCTCCAGACCAGGCCATCGGGCGAGAAACGCGCCGCCATGCCAGCGGGTTCACGGCAGATCATCTTGTACCGCCGGGCCGGGTCCGGTTCGCGCTCGTCGCGGAAGACCCCGGCGCCGTGGGGACCGCGCGCCACGATGTTGCTTGGTCCGCCCTCCCAGAGATGGAGGGCCAGAGGCGGCTTCTCCCATTCCAGACCATCGCGGGAGTAAGCGTAGCAGACACCCATCTCGCGGGGTCCCATGGCCTCGGCAGGATAGGGCCGCCGCCGACGCTCGGCAGGCGGCACCAGGCGCGTGCCCGGGTCGACAATGAAAGGGCTGTACCAGCAGGTGTACAGGCCTTCCTGCGGGTCGTAGGCCAGATTGGCGTACAGGTTATCGTAACGGGGTTCCCAGGCGCGGTCAGCGACGAACAGCGGGTTGTGCGACTCTTTGACCGCCCGCCCCAACCGCATCTCGGCGCCTTCGGCCGACGCGACGGTACGCGCATCCACAAGCAGAAAGCGCCGGCCCAACGCCATGCGGGAACTCCTGGATCAAACGGTGAACTGCATGCCTTCGGCGGCGGCGTCGCATTCCACGCCCGGCGCGTGCGCGGCCAGCCAGGCCCGCGCCTGGGCCTGAATGACATCGACCTGCGCGTCGGAGCGATCGGGATCGTGGTGGAACAGCACGACCCGGCCAACGCGGGCAGCGGCGGCCAGCTGCAGCACATGCTCCACCACACTGTGGCCCCAGCCGTGTTTGAGCGGCATGTCGGCAGGCAGGTACTGGGCATCGTGAATGAGCACAGCGGCCCCAGCGCAGAACTCCACCAGGCGCTCGAACGACACGGTCTTGGGGCCCGGCGGTTCCAGTTCGTTATCCGGGATGTGAACCACGTCACCCGTGGCCCCCTCGATCCGGTACCCGTGACAGCCGCCCGGGTGGTTCACCTCCAGTTGCGAAACCCCGAAACCACAGCCGCGCAGATAGGTGACCGGCTCTTCGGCCACCCGACGCAGACGAGACTTCAGGTGCTCGGGGCGCACCGGGAACCGGGCCCCATCCATCTGCCCTAGCAGGGAATCCAGCACGGTGCTGTCGTGGTGGTACGGGATAAGGTGTACCTCTCGCTCCGGCTGGTAGATGGGCCAAAAGAAGGGGAAGCCCTGGATGTGATCCCAGTGATGGTGGGTCACCAGCAGGAACACGGGATCGGTCCCCTCGGCCAGGGCCCGGCCAAGAGCCCGAATGCCGGTGCCGGCGTCGAAGATCAGTGTCCGACGGCCGGCTTCAACCGCCACGCATGAGGTGTTGCCGCCGTAACGGGCCGTCTCGGGCCCAGGCGCCGGGATGGATCCCCGCACCCCCCACAGGGTGACGGTCAACGGCAGAGGCATAGGTACCTCCTGGTTGGGGCCCGCGCCGAGGACCGGATGACCGGTGCCGGCGCCGAGACCGGAACCAGAACGCCGCCTGGGGGCAGAAGGCCGTGGTGGGGTGGCTTCCCCCAAGATAAGCACTTGGGCGCCAAGGCAACAAGGCTCACCAGGCGGCACCTACCGGTGGCTGTGCCGACGGCCTATCTTTCGCCGCCGCCATGGCCACGGGCCGTCGCCCGTCTCTGGCCTCACCAGGAGGACGCTAATGGCATGGAAAGTGTGTTTGGGGGCGGTGCTGGTGGCCCTGGGGCTCGGACACGGCCGGGCCGCAGCCCAGATTACGATCGACGGCGTCGGCACGGACTGGGCCGAGGTACCGGTACTCGGTACCGACCCGGCCGGAGACGCGCGGCCAGGGGAGGTGGATTTCGGTCGGCTGTGGGCCTGCCACGACAGCCAGCACCTGTACCTGCGGGCGGAACTGGGGGTCACGCGTACCCTGCAGGGTCGCGGCCCGGTCGAAATGATCTTGGACACCGACAACAACGCGAGCACAGGCCGCCCGCTGCTAGGGCTGGGCGCCGAATTGGTGTGGCGTTTCGGCCACGCTGCCGGCGTCGCGTATCTGGCAAACGGCGACAGCATCAGCGTCGCGCACGCGGCTCTCGGTCTGGTAACCGCGCCGACCATCAAGGCCCGCGAGTTTGAGGTGTGTCTTGATCTGACCGGACGCCCCAACGGTTGCCCGGCGCTCTTCAGCGGCGGTCCAGTGGCCCTTGCCTGGCGTGCCGAAAGCGACCAGATGCCTGACGCAGGCCAACGATGGGTTTACGACCTGAGGCAGCCCGGGGTGCCGGACGCACGCTTTCTGCCCTTGACGCGTCCGCCGGGCAGGGTGCTGCGCGTGATGACCTATAACACGTACCGCGACGGTGTCTTCGACTCCACACGGGGGCCCGCGTTCGACCGCATCCTGGGCGCCATCGGGCCGGACGTGATTGGCCTCGAGGAGGTCGGGGCGCACCCGCCCGAAGCGGTGGCGGCCCGGTTCCAGCGGCTGATGGGCAGCCCTGTGTACCAGGCCCAGGTGGCCGACGTGATGGCGGTCAGCCGCTTCCCGCTGACCGCGACCTATCCCGTGGGTGACAACGCGGCCTTCATCGTTGACCTGTCCAGCCTGGGCCGCGACAGGATGCTGTTTGTCGTGGCCCATCCGCCGTGCTGCAACAAAGAGGAAGCCCGGCAACTGGAACTCGACCAACTGATGGGTTTTGTCCGCGATGTGCGGCAGGGCGCTGGCCGGGAACCGCTCCCTACGGGCACGCCCATCGTCATCGTCGGCGACATGAACCTGGTCGGCGAACCGGCACAGCAGGCTGTCCTCGTCCACGGCACCATCGTCAACCAGACCCAGTGGGGACCCAGTTTCGCCCCTGACTGGGATGGCACGCCGCTGACCGACCTGGCGCCGCGACACCTGGCATCGCCCCACACCTTCACCTGGTTTGACGCCCGCAGTTCGTTCACTCCGGGACGACTTGACTACGTGGTCTACAGCGACAGCCGCCTGCAGGCGCTGCAGGGCGCGGTGCTGTGGACCCCCGAACTGCCGGCGGCCGCCCTAGCCGAGTTGGGGCTGCGGCCCGACGACACCACCGTGGCTTCGGATCACCTGCCGGTGGTGGCCGACTTCGCTTTTCTGGATTCGCCCTGACCGGGACCGGGCGGCCACCTTGGCCGGAACGGGGCAGCCCGATGCGGGGTCGGGCAGCAGCCTGCGGGCAAGGGGCGGGCGGTGCCGGCGGGCAGAGACCTGAGCGCCAGGCGGCGGCAAAGAGAACCGCCCCTCGGCATGCCGGGGGGCGGCTATCGCGCAACTCGGGTGCAGCTAGCGCTCAGCGCAGCAACTCGCGCATCAGCGGGTAATCGCTCTCGCGCAACTCGCCCACGTGGGAGCAGCGCACCTGGCCACCCGGACCGACGATGAGGTGGATGGGGATGGCCTGGGTGGCATCAAGGCCGTACTGCCGCAGCCACGGATCGAGCGCCTGCATTGACGTCAGACGGAGCGACGTGCCGGTGGCTACCTTGGGGTTCTGGCGCAGGAACTTGGACAGCAGCTCGCGGTCTTCGTCGACCGATACGTACCAGACATCGACCGCGACCCCCTCACGGCCAAGTTGGGCCCGCCAACTCTCGATCAGCGGCATCTCACGCCGACAGGGACCGCACCAAGTGGCCCACAGGTTGATCCAAACCCAGCGGTTGCGGGGTACAGCCGGGACTGACTCACCGGGTCGGGCCGCCTCCAGCGGCGGCAGTTTCAGGGAGGGTGCCCGGTCGGCAGGATAGAAAGTGCCGCACATCTTGGACGGATCCACGCCGCCCGGACGTGCCTTGACGGCAGCGACGCGCGACATGGGCGCCGCATCGTCACTACTATTGCCGCCGCACCCAGCCAGCAGCAACCCACTCAGCCCCACCCAGGCTGCTACAGCCGACAGTCTATCCAAGCGATAAAGGCGGAACGGTTGATTTCGGCTGGCGTGCACGGGGCCTCGGGATGGGAACGGGTCCAATCACAGTATTCCGACTCCAGCTGAGCGAACTCCTCACCCAGCCACAACAAGCCGACTTCCTGCTCCAAGTCGGGATCTTTGAAGGCTTCCTGCAGGTAGTCCAGCGCCACATTAGCGCGGCGCGCCGACAGGTCGCGGTTGTGCTCGGCACTGCCTTCGGGCGAAGCCCGGGACACGACGAGGAAGTAGGAGGCGCCCTGCTGGTCGGCGAAGGTCTTCTCCAGCAGCTTGCGCCCGGCCTCGTCCAAGACCGCCTCATCCTGCTCGAACTGCAGGATGGCGGCACGATGCTTGAGTGGGTTGAACAGCGCGTTAAAGTCCCCCCCGGCCATGGCTGCCACGCTCTGCGCCTCGAGCGGTTGGCAACCCCGTTGGCCCCCGCCGGCTTTGACCAAACCACACGAGGTCAACACACGGCGCAGGATGACCTTGAGCTCGGCCGAGCAATACCCCTCGTCCGAGGCCGTCGCCAGGGCCACCGGCGAAGAGTCCTCGCCGGGTGAGGCCAGGCGTCGGGCCGCTGAGTTCACCCACACGGCAACCACGAGAGACAACAGGAGCAGGACGCCTGCTCCCAGGCCGATGTGCTTAGTGAAAGAGTTCACCTGCGCTCCACCGAACGGGTGCCTGCTTCACCCTCGAGAATCCTGGTCAGGACATACTCGAGGCCGAGGTCCGTGTCTTCATCACAGACCTTCTGATTGCGCACGTACAACTGTGGCGCCAGCACCGGCAGCGAGTTGGAGACTGCCCACCGCAATGACCGGTTCAGCCGCGCCTTGACCGCGGGTTTGTTGACGCAGTCCGAGACAAACGGGAAAGCCCGGCGCAGCGCATCGTACACGCGTTCCGGGTCCTGCTCTGCCATGGCTTTGAGTTCGTCCTGATGGGCGAAGGCCCAGGCCAGCACCTGAGGCGCCCGATCGCCCGCGCACAGGAGTGCTTCGCTGACACCACAGGCACCCGGATGCATGCTCTCGCTGACCATCCAGTTGCACTCTTTGTCCATGGGGAAAACTACGCCCTCCAGGGACAGGCGATCCATCAGGCCGCTGGCATCGAGGCGCTCGGCGAAGTGCTTGCACGACGGGCACAGGGGATCGACCACTTCCAAGGCAGCCACGCCGCGGCTACTGCGGTTGATCTTGACCCGTACGCCGTACTTGTCTTCCGGTTGGCGCAGTTCGCCGCACTCGCCCAGACCGATGCTGTACGCCGGCTTGAGGGCCAGGTAAAGCAACAGGGGCAGGACGACAAACACCACGCCTTCGGCGAAATACAGCAGGTACTTGCCCCCGGTGGCGCCACTGCCGCGCTCATCGGCCGCCGCGGGCGCGGCACTGAAGTGCGCCCAGACGGCGGCGGCCAGGGAGCCTGCCGAGGCCACATAGATGCCGATGCACAGCTTGCAGACCGTGCCCACCAGGTTGACCGAAACCCAATAGTAAATGGCCGAAGTCAGCACCGGCAGCAGCGTAGCAGCCAGCAGGAAGCGCGTCTCGCCGCGGTGGCGTTCGTCCCGACGCAGGAGCAGGTCAAGGGCGCGGAACAGCAGGTAGGCAAAGACCGAGAGGGCCGGCAGTGCGATGGGGATGCCACCCCAGGTCCAGGTACGCAAGACCGACGAGTAGGGGCTCATCAACACCGCATAGCAGCCCGACGAACCGCTGATATCAGGCTTCTCGAGGCCCGGCACGAACGAGCAGGTGATTGAATGCACCTGGCGGTCGAGATGGGCGACGAAGTCGGCGGTGGAGATCCCCGCGAAAATCACCCCCGCAAGGGCGAAGACCAGCAGGGCGATGTAGGGACTTCGCGGCGATGGCTGCACAGGTTGACCGTCCTGGTTGAGCGCTCACTCCTGCATGCAACCGCCGCGGGCGGCGGACTGCCCCGCGGCTGCATGGTCGACCGCGCCCGGCCCTGAGCCGCACCCCGGGACATCCGTCCCCGGGCAGGCGTCGGCCGCAACGCGGACCCCACAACGTCGAAAGTAAGGTGCCGCACGCGCGGTAGTCAAGCAGGCTGCCGGCGGCGCCCCCCCGCGGACCGGCTCGATCGCGACGGCGCCAGGGCTGGCGCCGGTCTCCGGACGCGACCGCGAACCGGGACCGCGGCCGGGATGACGAACCGCCGCGCCGCGCCGGCAGTCAGCCGCCAGGGCCGTGGCGGTCGGTGCGTCCCGCAGCCGGTGAGCACGAACTCCGCCACCGACAGCTCGCCGCCGAGGACCTTGAGCTCGACGGCCAGACCAGCCCGGACTCGGCGAATGCGGCAGGTACCCCAGGCGCGGCCGTTGGCCCAGAACGCCGCCATGGGGCGACCGGCCAGGGTAAAGCGCCGCTCGACGCCGCTGTAGGCAAAGCCGGTCAAGGCCAGCACGGCAGCCCAGGCGACCATCGCCCGGGCATAGTGGTGCCCGCACTCGGCTTCGTCAAAGGGGTTGCGGCGGCCGCCATCGTAACGGGCGCGGATGTCGCGGATGGCCTGCAATCCGCTGGCGGTCTGGCCCTCGTACAGCATGCCGATGGCCGCGACATACTCGAAGCCGGTCATGACCTCGGTGAAGTACGGGAACGGGTTGGCGGGCCGGCCCTTCGGGTAGCTGGCCATGAGTAGCGCCGCCTCGTCGCCCAGGGCGAAGGAGCGGAGGCAGTTGAAGTGGTCCTGGAGGGTGTCGCGGTGGTTGTAGCGCCAGATGCTGGCCAAGGTCCGGCGCACGTGCCCCGGATCGACCAGGTACCCCAAGCCCGCCACGTGGGCCAGCAACTGCCCGACGAGTTGGTCCACCAGGCATCCGGGCCCGAGCTGGTAATCAGGGTCGGCCAGGTTGGCGGCGCCGGCGCCGGCCCGCAGGCATTCGGGTACCGCGGCCGGGTCATGCGGGGGCCGGATCAGATGCTCATAGTACTCACCGTTGAACAGGTGGGTGTCGATCCACTGGCTTCCCCGCGCGAAGAGTTCGCCGCAGACGGTGGCGAAGTCGCCATCGCCGGCGTGGCGGGCCATCTCCTCGGCGGCCCGCAGGGCGGCCAGGTACCACAAGCCCATCTGCGGGTTGGGACCATAATACTCAACATCCATGGTGTTGTGCTGACACCCCTCGACCACGCCGTCGCGGTCGGCATCCCAACCGCCGGGAACCCAACAGAACTCCAGCGCCCGGCGCACCCGTGGGTACACCCAGGCGAACCACTCCTCGTCGCCGGACAGTTGCCAATCGCGGTAGGCCTTCACCACGCAGCCAAGCTGCCCGTCGGCAGCCGCCTTGCCGAAGGCCCGGGCGCGCGCCAGGGGCAGGTCGACACGGAAGTGCATCATGCCGTCGTCCTGCAGCGCGTGACCGAATTCGACGTCGCGCAGGCTGCGGGACAGGTCGCCGAACAGGAAGGCAACGCTCTGTTCGTAGTTCCACACATGGGTGCATGAACCCATGCAGCAGCCGCCGCGATCGCCACAGCCTTCCCACCCATACAGGTTGCCATCGGGCGTGCGGAAGCACGTCTGGCTGCGCAGCGAGCTCAGGTTGAACAGGGCGGCTTCCTTGACCTCGGCCGGCAGATCACTGTCGACCAGGGCGGCCACGAAGGTCCGCGTGCGCTGCTCCAGCCCGGCCAGGCGCGGTCGCGTTCGGGCCAGGACGTCCCAGGCATCGGCGTACTGCGTGGTGTAGTAGTTGCCAATCGCATCATCGCCCTGGCCACGCGGATTCCACGTCAGGCGGTTCGGGAAGTGCCAGGCCAGCAGGAAAGTCACTTCACGGGTGGCCTTGGCCGGCAGACGCAGGCGCACGGCCAGCGACGCGGTGGGCTGGTCTTGGTTGCCAGTTTCCCGCTCGTCCAGGGCGCCGTCGGCCGCCAAGTCGTCCCAGAAATCCAAAAGCGCCGTGCCCCATCCGGCCGCCAACCAGGCCGTACGCGCGCTGACCCCGGTTCGATGGGTGGTCGCCAGGGCCAGCGAGCCCCATTGCGCGGCCGTGGTCTCGACGCCGGTGGAATCGAGCAGGATCCCCTGCAAACCGTCGGCAACACGGCGACGATTGCGGTTCCCCTGACTGCGCCCCTCGGTCCCATCGTGGCCGACGAAGTTGGGCAGCGAACCGCACACGGTAACGGCAAGGGGTCGCGTCGTGCGGTTGGTCAGGCGGTACCGGAGCACGGCCAACGGCAGGCCGCTGTCAGCTGCATCCGCGGGCACGAGCGGGTTGAAGGCCTGTACGCAGACGCGGACGGGCACGGCCGGGTCGTCAAGGAAGACCTGGCCAAAAGGGTAAGCCGCCGCGAACGAACAGTGGCGGAACCGGGGCAGGCCGTGGTTGGGGGCCGTGCTGCCCATGGCTCCCTCGTACTCCCATGCCTCCAGGGGCCCCTCCAGGAGGCGCAGTACAGGGTCGCTGCCGGCAGCGCGGGCGCAGAGGGCGAAAAAAGGCCGCCCACCGAATCCGGACTGCGGCACATATCCCTTTGCCGGGCGGTTCATCACTTCCCAATGCCTCAGGTCACCCCGTCCGCCGAGGCTGACGGTGCCGGTGCCGATGCCACCGAGGGGCAGGGCGATCCGCGACAGGTGATCCTGGTCGTATGTACGCAACACGGGCCATGCGTCGATGCGTGCCATGCCAGTCTCCTTGGGGCAGGCCTCAGGCCGCCAACACCTCGCCGCGGGGGCCGTAGTTGCCTTCGCGACGCCAGACATCCAGGATGAGTTCGTAGCGAGCCAGGCTCATGCCGGTGTACACACAGTTACTGGTCGAGAAGACATAACCGCCACCGGGCATGCCGTGGCGCAGTGCGTAACGGGCTGAAGCCACGCACTCGTCGTCGGTGCCCGAATCGAGCAGGCCGCAGTTGACGTTGCCGATCAGGCAGACGCGGTCGCCGATGCGGCGCTTCACTTCGGCCAGGTCCACGCCCCCCTGGGGGTCGATGGAGTGCAGCGCGTGGGGCGGTGCCTCCACGAGCGCTTCCAGGATGGGCATGATGTTGCCGTCGGTGTGCTTGATCACGTAAAGCCCCTGATCCCGGTAGCCACGGATCAGGCGCGTCAGGTACGGCGTGACGAAGTCGTCGAACCAGCCGGGCGAGAGGAAGGGCCCGCTGTTGAAGCAGTAATCGGCGCACAGAGCGAAACCATCCAGGCCGCCGTGACGGGCGAAACGCTCGCCGCGCAGCAGCGCCTGGTCCACCTGGCGAGCCGCCTCGTCCTTGACTTTCCCGGGCTCGTCGGCGAGCCGGGCGGACCAGTCCACCATGTGGGCCCCACTGGGGACCCCGTAGGTGGCATCACCGTGCAGCATGAGGAAATACTCGTCGCCACTGCGGGCCCGAATGAGGTCGATCAGGCGGAAGGTCTCCTCCTCGTGCCCCGGGTTGGGATGGAGGAAGATGGCATCGTGTTCGTAGCGCTGCGCCGTGGCCAGGTAGATGTCGGCCATGTCGGCCCGATGCAGCTGCCGCTCCTTCTCCTCCATCTGGTCCCATTGACCATAGGACCGGTGGGATGGGTGAACCCGCCCGAAGGCCTCCATGGTCAGGTAGAACACGAGCTCGAAATGCGGGACGCGGCCCGCCACGGGCGGCCGGTGCTCGAGGGCATGCACAAAACGCTCTTTGTGGGTCATGGCAGTCTCCTGTTCCAGAGGCCAGGGCGCGGCCCCAAGATCGCGCAAAGCCGGTAACGGCTCAAGCGGCCCGTTGGCTTGCCGGCCGTCGCGCCGCCCCCCATACTTGGGCCGCGACCCGTCTGGGTAGCGGCGCGAGCCGCGCGAGAGGGGCCGGGCCCAGGGTGCCGCTAACCGGCCCGTCGCCATCGGCTGGCGCTGCGGCCAGCGCGGGCAGAGGGGTCCGGTCCGGCGACGGCGCCAGAAGCGGGATTCGCGGGCCCCGACCCCACACCGGAAGACAACGATCCGGCTCGCCCGCTCAATCGCCTGGCGGGCCAGGCGCGCCGGCTCGCGCGGGCGGAGCGCGGCAACGCAACCTGGAGGAGAGACTGTGGAGGCGTGGGCGGCCCTGGAGCGGCTGCGCGGCGGGCTGGCAGTGTACCAACCCCGCCTGTCGGCGCCCGGCGACGGCTTTGCTGCCGCCGTGGCGGCCATCGTCAGCGAAGGGGCCGGGCAGCTGCAGCTGCTGTTCATCGAGCGGAGCCAGCACCCCGGTGATCCGTGGTCCGGGCACCTGGCCTTCCCCGGCGGCCGCGTCGAACCCCAGGACGACGGGCCGCGGGCCGCCGCCGAGCGCGAGGTGCGCGAAGAGACCGGCCTCGACCTGGGCGCCGGTGAGTTCCTGGGGCGACTGGACGATCTGGCCGGGATCCACCAGCGGGTAGTGGTGTCGACCTTTGTCTATTTCCTGCCGCAACCCGACGAGTGCATCCCCAGTGCCGAGGTGCAGTCTGCGTTCTGGACACCCATGAGTCACCTGGTCGACCCGGCCCGTTGGCGG
>CAITNQ010000327.1 GCA_903893785.1 uncultured Gemmatimonadota bacterium | reverse complement strand
TCAAGAAGGACCTGGACAAGCACCTGAAGCACCCCAACGAATCCATCGACGCCAAGAAAAGGCTGCTGGTGGGCGCCGCGGTGTCGACGCACCCGGAGGATCGCGAACGCGTTCAGGCGCTGGTGGAGCACGAGGTGGATGTCATTGTGCTGGATGCTTCGGACGGCCACACGGAGTACCAGCGCGAGATGCTCGAGTACATCAAGGGGCACTGGCAGGTGCCCGTGGTGGCCGGCAACATCGTTACCGCCGATGCCTTCCGCTTCTTGGTCAGCGCCGGAGCCGATGCGGTGAAGGTCGGCATGGGGATTGGCTCGGGCTGCATCACCCAGGAAGTGAAGGCGACCGGGCGCGGCCAGGCGACCACCCTGATGGACGTAGGCGCCGCCCGCGACGAGCTAGCGCAGCAGGAGGGGGTGTACATCCCGCTGATTGCCGATGGAGGCATCACGGGCCCGGCTGAGATGTCGGTGGCCATGGCGCTCGGCGCCGACGCCCTGATGATGGGCAACTTCTTCGCGCGCTACACCGAAGGGGCTGGTAACCTGGTCCGGACGGCGGCCGGCGACGTGGTCAAGGAGTACTGGATGGAGGGCAGCGCCCGAGCCTTCAATACCCGCCGTTACGCCCAAATCAAGGAGTCGTTCTTCGAGGAGGGCATCTCCGGCTATGTGCCCCACGTGGGTTCCCTTTACGACAAACTGCCGACCGTGGTGCAGATGATGCGGGCGACCCTGGCCACGGCTGGCTGCCGCAGTATCGACGAACTCCACGCCCGTGCCGTCCTGGAAATGCAGTCCCCGAGCGCACTGATGGACAGCAAGGTGCACGACATGGTGCCCACCAATATCGACCAGCAGGTGCTGTGACCCGGAACGGGGTCGCGACAGAAAGCGGGGCACGGTGAAGATCGGCTACTCGACCTGGGGGATGCCCAAGTTGGGCATCGATGTGGCCCTGAGGCACCTGGCGGACCTGGGTTTCACCGGCGTGGAACCCACCATTCTGCCGGGTTGGAGTACGGAGTTGGACACCTTGGACGCCGCTGAACGGCGCCGCATCCGCGGCCTGTTCAGCGCGTACCACTTGGACATGCCGGCGGTGGCCGGCCACGTCGGAATACTGGAGAGCGACGCGACCGCACTGGCGGCGAACATGGGGCGACTCCGCCGCTCGCTGGATCTGTGCGCTGAATGGGCGGGTGCCGCCGGTCCGCCGGCCCTGGACACGGTGCTGGGCGGGCGCCCCGAGGAGTGGGAGGCGCGCCGTCAGGAGGCGGTCGAGAGACTGGGCGAACTAGTCGCCTATGCCGGTGCGCGGGGCGTGGTGGTGGCCCTGGAAGCGCATGTGGGATCGGCTCTGGACACGCCCGAAAAGGCGGTTTGGCTAGTCAACGCGGTGGGCTCGCCGTACCTGAAGCTCAACTTCGACATCAGCCACTTCGAGGTCCTGGGGATCCCCACCGAGACCAGCGTGGCGGCGCTGGCGCCACACGCGGCGCACACCCATGTCAAGGACCAGCGCGGCCTGGCGCCCGACTTCGAGTTCCTGATCCCGGGTGAAGGGCCGTTCGACTTCGCGCGCTATCTGCGCGCCATGGACCGCGCCGGGTACCAGGGTTATATCACCGCCGAGGTCAGCATGATGTGCCAGCGGCGACCCGATTTCGACCCGCTGGCCGCCGCGGACCTGACTTGGCGCACGCTGGATAGAGCCTTTACCGAGGCGGGGTTGGCACGCTGAACGGGTCCCCGCCGCCGCGGCCGTGACCGAGGGCCTATCGTGGCGCCCCAGCATGGGACCGCGCCACGGCACGGGGCCGCCCCCAAGCATGGGACCGCACCGCGGCATGGGGCGAGGCCCCGGCACCCGACCGCGCTGCAGCATGGGGCCAGGCCCCGGCAATGGCGCGACGCCGCGGCCGTGACCGAGGGCGCGGGGCAATGCTCCCAGGAGCATTGCCCCGCCTGCTCCCTGGCCTCACACAAGACGCTCGGCCACCAAGTGCCCGCAGCGCGCCCCAGGGGCGGGGGCGCCGCAGCGGTGACCGTGGTCAGGCCAGCAGCTCGTTGACCCGACGGATCACCGCGAAAGCATCGGCCACGTAGAGGACATCGGCCTTGCCACGGGCCCAGCCGCAATTCGGGTCCAGGTTGACCACGCGGCGTTCGTTGATGAAGCGCCAGCCGACAACGTGGGGCTCCTCACCGTGGCAGCAGGTAGCCAAACCGCGTGGGTGGCGCGGCGTGGACCCGGTCTGCCCCACCTGGTTCAGGTGCGTGAGGAACGGCAACACCGCTTCCCCCTCGCTGCCCTGGTCAACCAGTGACTTGCTGCTCCCCAGCGAGGCCCCGGTGACCTCGAGGAATTGCGCGATCAGCGTCGCTGCCTGCTCCGGGTGCGCCTGCCCATCGGCCTGCTTCTTGGTCCAACCGGCGCCGGCCACGAACAGCAGGGCGGCGTCGGGGCGGATGGTCTGTGCCCCGGCCGACGCCGCCTCGACCCCAGCCACCTCAGTGCGGGTAGTGCCGACAGGCAGGTCGACGGGCAGGGGCTCCAGCGCGGGCGCGGCGCCACTCCCCTGCCACACCGGGAGCACGCCCGGGGTCACCAGAATGAACCACGGCCGGGCGGTTCGCGTCAGGTTGGCCACCAGCCGCTGACGGTAGTACCAGCGCTGCGCCTGGACCGCACCGTCGACCCGCTGCAGGCCGGTGACCTGCGTGTCGATGCATCCCCCAAGCCGCTGTGCCACACCCGGCAGGGAACGCGCCATGCGTGCGGTTCCGGCCGCCACTACCAGGGTGGGTGAACTGGCCCGGACCAGGGCCGCCCAAGCCGCCGCATCGGTGCCATAGCGCGACACGCCGAACGACGGTCCGGTGACCGTTCGCACGGTGCCTGCCGGGCATCCGGCCAGCGCCGCCGGGTCCACTTGGGCGCCCACCAAGCCGATATCGAGACTGCCACCCTCAGCCGCCACCAGGGCCGCCGAGAGGCCTTCGCGCGCGGCCTTGCCCAAGGTCCCATCGGCCTCGGTGTGGGCCAGAAACAGTACCCGCTCCATAGGTGCTTTCCTCTCTGCTGGAACGTCCACGGGGCCGTCGGCCTCAGGAGCGGACCCAAGCCGCTATCTCGGCGGCGATCTCGTCCACCGAGGCATCTTTGACCACGCGCGTCTGCCGCTGCACCTGCGGCGTCTTGACCTCGAGATACTGCGTGCTGCCGGTGCTCACCTTGGCAGGCGCGGCCTTCTGCAGGGCCGGCATGATGGCCCGCATGTTGGCCATGCCGATCTGGGGGTTATTCGGTGGCTCAGGCAGGTTGCCGGTAGCCCAAGCCACCGCCACCGGCGGGCCCGCGCACGTGGACACCTGGTACTGGCCCCCCTCGATGCGCTCCTTCAACCGCAGCACGCCGTCCGGCTGGACCTCCAGCTCGTCCACCGCCAGGAACTGGTCGGTGATCCCCAGTTGCTCGCCCACCATCTGCACCGTGACGCCCGCATCACGAGCCGCCGAGGCGCAACCGCCGAACAGCAGCAGGCGGTCGCGTTCCAGGCCGGCAATGCCGTTGATGGCGCCCGCCAGGGCCCCAGCCACCTCGCCGGCATCGATGAAACCGCCGGCCGGGCCATCCAGGGCGACCAACTCGAAGGGCACCTTCTGGGCGATCGTCATCATCAACTGCTGCAGCCTGGCCTTGGGACCCAACGACACGAGCCACACCTTGCTGCCGGACACCTTCTTTGCCAGGTTGGCGGCCTCGTACAGCGCATGGGCAGCCCAGGGGTCGAGAACCGAGGGCATCATGAGCTCGTTCTTCAGCCCGGGTCCGGCAGGGCCGGCCACGGGTTCCAGGGTCTGCAGCGGATCGGGAACCAAGCTGCCGCAGACCGCGATGTGGTAACCGCTGGACATGGTGTCTCCCCGTCGTGACGGACGTCCCGCCGATGCCGGAGCGCCGGCGGGCACGCTGCTGCTGGTGGCCTGGGCCGTGGACAGGCGCGGTGCGGGCGGCTATCGCCGCCGCCCGTCGCAGGAGTTAATTCTCGGCGGAGTGCAAACCACCGGCCCCGGCGCGGAATTCGATGTTGCCGCGATCGTCGCCGGGAGCGCGCGGTTGACTGCAGTTCCACACGCAAGCGCCGCAGTGCACGCACTTCTCGCGGTCAAAGGCCGGCACCCCGCCGGTCTCACTGGCGGTGATCGCCTGCCCTGAACAAACCTCGACGCACAGTTGGGGCCCGCACTGCTCGCACAGCGAGGGGTAAAGAAAGACAACGTGGTCGGCATAGCCGGGTGGCGCTTGAACCTTGCCGCCCACCAGAAGCGCATCCTGTTGGGTAACAAGCAGTTCGCCATCGTAGGCGATCGCTGGCCAGCCCGCTCGCGTCATCAGCACATCGTGCACCGACTGCCCGGCGGCGGCCGCCGACTGGCGCAGGGATTCCACCTCCGCCGGTGGGATCCGGCCCCGGTAGTAGTCAGCCAGCGCAGGTACGCGAGTATGGGGCGGCGACGGCTCCCGGCCCAGCGACAGCCGGCCCCCCGTCATGCCGGCCACTCCCATGCCGAGCAGCCCAGAGACGAAACCGCGCTGGAAACCGTCGCGAGCCCGTTCGGCCTGACGCGATTCCGCCTCCAAAGGGGAGGCACGTCGCCGACGGATATAGGCGTGCTCAAGGGCGGCCCGGTCGAACGGCTGCTCCTGCTGCCACAGCTCGATGACCCCCTCGGCCAGCAGCACCCCAGTGGTCCAGGCCTCGTCCACACCGGAACCGGTCAGCACATTGGTGCTGCCCGAGCCCTCACCGATCCGGGCATA
>CAITNQ010000326.1 GCA_903893785.1 uncultured Gemmatimonadota bacterium | reverse complement strand
GGCGCCGACGCGACCCATCGCGCCCGGCGACGCCATGAGCCAGGCCGCGCCGCCGCCGAGGGGGCGGCCCGAGTGGCGCCGATCGGTGCTGCCGGGCTTGGCAAGGATTGTGCAGCCCCTGGTGCCCGGCTGGCGAGGCCCTCACTTGGCTCAGTGACGAGAGGGCAGCCCCAGCTGGGCCAGACCGTTGGGGCTCACGCGGGGAGAGCTGTTGGCCGCTAATTCGCACGCTACGGCGTGCCAGTCGTTCAACGTGGCGGCGGACGGAGCGAAGATCATCACGTCGCCGCGCGCCATGGCCACCGCCAGGGTGCGTTCCGAACTGCTCGCGGGCCACGCGGCCGCCGTTTCGGCCAGCGGGCGAGCGGCCGGGGACGCGGTCTGGCGCGAACGCGCCGACGTGGACCGAGCGCGGCCGCGTTGAGCGGGTTCGGTCTCACTCGCAAGGGGGGGCGCTGCCAGCGGACCCGCAGTGCCGGCGACGGCGCTTCCGGGTGCCCACCAGGCCGTGGCCCAGGGGTTCTGCAGCCGGCACAGGCCGCTGCGGCGCGACTGTACCGCCACCCACACCGGTACCCCGTCAGCCAACTCGGCCGACACGACGAAACCGCCGCGCGCGTGGAGGGTGAAGCGCGCGCGCTGCGCCGGATGCGTTGCCGGGGCGACGCGAAGAGTACCGTCGTGGCTTTGCAGCAGCGATTCGTTCAGGGCGCAGGCGAGCACGGACATGGATTCCATGCCCATGTGTCGGAACGGCCAGCTCCACAGCCCGGTGCGCCTCTCGGATCGGCTCCGCTCCTCGTCCGGCAGCGTCGCATCAGCGACCTGGCAGTGGGCATGCCGGAGCATCTTGCCCAACCGCATGCCAGCATCGGGTCCGTAGTGGCCCCAGCCGTTGCAGTAGAACTGCCAGCGCTCGGCGAACGGCATCAGGCTGGCCCACAACTCGGTGCCCAATCCCAGGCGGGCCATGACGATGGTGCCGGGTTCCCAACCCATGACCGCTGGCGCGAACAGGCGCACGGTATTGACCGCGGCGATGAAGTGGCGTGATCCGGCCTGCGCCAGCCCCAAGGGGCCGCAAGGGAACACGGCGGCGTATTCGGACGAAGGGAAGAAGCCGTCGATGTGCTCGGTCGGGTATGGGTCGGCAATGGCTACCGGCGCGCCCATGTCCAGTTTACGGACCAGGGTATCCAGATCGTCCACTGCCGGCAGGGGTGGCCGCTTGGGAGCCTGCCGGGAAGCCAGCAGCGCGCCGTTCTCCGGATGGTGGCCCACGGCCAGGATCTCGGGGGTCGCAGCCCGCGCGCCCGCAAACGGGCCTCGACGCAGGACCAGTTGGCCCACGCCGCGGTTGATCAGGGCCGGCCCCGCGCGCAGCACCGGCAGCGGCGTCATGTGGTCCAGTAGATGACGCCAGGCCGCCTCGTCGGGGTCGGTCTGTCCGGCGGCGGCCAGGGCCTCGAGCACTGACGTCAACAGGGTGCGGGCACAGGCCAGCACCGTGATGCAGTCAGACACCGGCGTCCAGCCCTCGTACGCGGTGCCGCGGCGGGCATGGTACGCGCCGTCCGCACCCGCCTCGAACAGGCCGGCGGTGAAACGGGCCGCCTCAAGCAGGTACGGCAGCGCTCGTTGCCGCAGGAACTCCGGGTCGCCGGTGAAGCCGTATTGCCGCCAGAAATCGGCCGCCACCTGCATCACGGGCGTGTAATTGTGCTGCTCGCTGCGCGAGTTGTAGCCGCGGCGTTCGCTGACATCGGAGACAAAGGCGCCGGGTAGACCAAAGAGCCGGCGGGCATCGGCGCGCGCCAACGGCAGCGAGTCAAAACGGTAGCGCAGGTACGCATCGCACAGGTCGTGGTGCCCGGCCGCGTTCAGCGGCCAGTACGTCTGTTGCTGGTTCCAATGGAAATAGAAGTTCCAGTTCTGGACATCGCGGCTGAATCCCCACAGGCCATTGATGAAGCGGCCTGGGTACGGACCCCGCTGGGATGCCGCGGCGTAGTACATGGTCAAGTGCCACAGGTTGTCCAGGTAGTCATCGCCGCACTCCATCAGCGATCGCTCCCAGAAACTGCGCCACTGTTGTCGATGGCCAGCCGCCCACTGGCTGTCGTCCTGGCGGCGCCGGGCATTCACCTGCGTCAGTGCCGCGACCAGCGGTGCCGGCCGGGAATCGGCCGGGCGTTCCGTATCCGGCGCGGCGCCCAGCTCGGGGGTGGTACCGCGGCGACGAGGCGTGGGACCCGGAGGTGTTGGGCGTGTCAAGGGCTCCGCGTCAAGCGGAGCGCGCGACGTTGCCGGCATGGGCGAGGTGACGCCTGCCCAGACCGCGAAGTCAATGCCTGACGAGGCAGCTGTGCCGGCCGACGGCGACACGGTGAAGCCTGCCGCGCGCGTGTGCAGGCGACGGGCGGTGATTTCCACCGGGCCTTGGGGTTCGAGCACGGCGGCGACGGCGAACGCGCCGCTGCTGAGCTGCTGCGTGATCCCGACCCACTCGTCGCCGGCCGCGGCCTCGGTCCCGGCCAGGCCCAGGTTCGGGTCCCGGCGCACCAAGCTGTACCAGTGCGAGTAGGTCCGCGAACCGAACCGCTCCAGCGTCACCTGCAGCGGCACTGGCTCGACCAGGGCGGCGCGGACCTGGCAGCGCAGCAGCCCATCGTCATGGCCCACCACGGCCTCTACCGCCACCTGACCAAAGGGACCCGCCACCTGGAGCTCAGCCGTGGCGTCGGCCAGGCGCAGGCGGCCGCGGCAGTCTGCTACATACATGGGATCGAACACCGGCAAACCGAAGTCGATGATCAACCGGCCCGCGTGACGCAGGGTGGTACTGAACTCCTCCTGGTCGGCGGCCCAGTTGGCGAAGTCTTCGCCCGCGCCATCGTCCCACAGGTCGCACTTATTCAGCGCCAGGATCAGCTGCGACGCCTCGCACCACAGGAGCGCGCCCACGTCGCCGTTGCCCAGCGCCAGTCCCTGCAGCGGGTCCTGCGGCGGTGTCAGATACACCAGGTCATGGCGGGCTACGCGGCCCGGCCAGCTCAGGGCCCACGTTGCGGTTGCGGGAGAGAAAGGCGTCTCCATGGTCGACCTATCCGTGCTGTGGGTGGGCGGGCAGCGGGCCCGTGGGCCGGCCAACCGCCGATGGCCCGTCCCCTGCGAACGGGCTGACGTTGGGTGGGCCGGGGGCGTCGTCGCGCCTCGGCCAACGCGCGGGGGCTGGTGAACCGCCCGGCGGCACGCACCGGGGGCGGCCGGGACCAGGTCCCTGCCACGCGCGGCCCCAATATCGGTTAAGCCGGGGCTGCCGACACGGGCAGGCCGCCGGACGGCTGGTTCCCATGCCGCCCATGCCGATGCGGGCCGGCAGTGCCCACGTCGGGCCGACGCCCCGCTCGCCCCTGCTAGCCATGGCCTTCGGCCCCGACGCGTTGTCGACCTCTGCCGCGGCGCCGGTCGCCGTGCCGGTTACCTCCCAGCATCGGTGGCTGCCACGGTGGCTGGCCTTTGGCGTGGACCCGTCCGAACCCGTGTGCCGTGGGCATCCACCCCATCCGCGCCTCGGTGGCCCGCCGCGGCCACGAAGCCCAGGTCCCGCGGCCCGCGCACCTCTGCCGCGGCGCCGGTCGCCGCGCCGGTTACCTCCTAGCACGCGTAGCCGCCACCTGGCTCGACAGACTGCCAGTGCCCGGCCGGACCGTGACCGCCACCATTTGGCGCTTGACAGGGCTTGTTCCGCAGGCTTTCGTTGCCGGCCATCGGGTGCCCATCCGGTCGGCGGGCAACGTTCGCTCGGGCCCGGCAGCTCCGGCCGCCGAGCGGCCGCCATCGCGCGAGACCCGCTCTGCACCAGGGCCGCTGCATCGACCCCATCAGGCGGCCGCGCGGGACTTGGGCGCTCGTCCATTCGCCTTGGTGGCGGGGCCAGTGCGCCTGCTGCTGGCGTCAACCTGCACCGCCCTCTGCCCTCCCAGGGCCTGCCTTGCCCTGGTCCCGGGTGTGCCCGGGTTATCTACTCACAGGTCACCATGGAGTCCTTGGAACAGCAGACGCTGAAGTGCCTGCTTGAACGCAGCGTGGCCCTCTTCGCCGCGCGGCCGGCGCTGTCGCTGGTGGGCGGCACGCCCCTGACCTACGGCCAGCTGGGTTTCGAGGTCCGGGCCCTGGCCGAGGTCCTCCACGGGCGGGGCATCCGCCGCGGTGATCGCGTGGCCATCTTGGCGGACAGCAGTCCCCGCTGGGGGGTGGCTTACTTCGCCATCACCACCATGGGTGCCGTGGCCGTACCCATCTTGCCTGATTTCCACGCCAACGAGGTGCAGCACATCCTGCGCCACTCCGGGGCGCGCGCAGCCTTCCTGGGCCAACGGCAATTCGCCAAGCTGGAGGAGGCGGATCTGCCGGACCTGCGCACGCTCTTCTTGATCGATGACTTCAGCCTGGTGCCTCCTGCTACGCCCATGGACCGCTTTCAGGAGATCCTGCAGGAGGGCCAGCGCGAGTTCACCCGCCTCAAGGAAGCTGCGTTGGCCATGGCCCAGCGTCCCCCGGCCGACGTGGGCGAAGAGGACATCGCGTCGATCATCTACACCTCTGGCACCACCGGGCACGCCAAGGGCGTCGTTCTCCGCCACCGCAATCTGGTCTTCGATGCGGTGGCGACCCTGGGCATCCAGGACGTGGGTTGCGAGGATCGCTTTCTGTCCGTGCTGCCCATGTCGCACTCGTATGAGTGCACGATCGGCTTCCTGATCCCCATGATGCAGGGCGCCAGCGTCTACTACCTGGACCGTCCGCCCGTACCCCGGGTGCTGCTGCCGGCCCTCGAACGGGTCAAGCCAACGATGATGCTCACGGTTCCGCTGATCATGGAGAAGCTGTTCAAGACCACGGTTCTGCCGCGGCTTACGGGCAGCGCCCTGCGACGCCGGCTCTACCAGCTGGCCCCGGTTCGTCGCCGCCTGCACCGCATGGCCGCTGCCAAGATCCACCGGCTGTTCGGTGGGCAGCTGCGCTTCTTCGGCATCGGCGGTGCGCTCCTGGCGCCTGATGTGGAGCAGTTCCTGCGCGACGGTGGGTTCCCTTATGCCATTGGCTATGGCTTGACCGAGACGTCCCCCCTGGTGGCGGGGTGCAGCCCGGCAGTGACCCGGTACCGGGCCACAGGCGTGGTCATACCCGGCGTCGAGGTCCGCCTGGAGGGTGCTGACGGGACCACTGGTGAAGGCGAGATCTGGGTGCGGGGCCGCAATGTCATGCAGGGGTACTACCGCGATCCCGAGCGCACGGCCGAGGTGTTGACCGCCGATGGCTGGTTCCGCACCGGCGACCTGGGCGCCTTCGATCGCGACGGCTATCTGTACATCAAGGGCCGGCTCAAGAACATGATTCTGGGTGCCAGCGGCGAGAATATCTACCCCGAGGAAATTGAGGCGGTCATCAACCGCTCTGACCTGGTAATGGAGTCACTGGTGTACCAGGACGGCGGCCAGCTAGTAGCGCGCGTGCACCCGAATTACGAAGCCTTTGAGGCTGAGTATGCAGGTCAGGGCCTGACCGAATCGCAGCTCGCCACCCGGATCTCGGCGCGCCTTGAGTCGCTGCGCGCCGACGTCAACCTTAGCGTGTCGGGTTTCTGCCGCGTGAGCCGGTTCATCGAACAACCGGAACCATTCGAGAAGACGCCGACCCGCAAGATCAAGCGGTACCTGTACGTGGACTGACCCACGCGCTCCCGTGGGCCGCGGCGGGGTTCATCGGGGAGCAACGGCAGGCCCATTGCTCCCCGCGGCGCCCGCCGGCCCCAGTTCGCGTCAGGCGGCGTGTGCACCCGGTGCGGAGCGTACCTCCGGGTCGCCCCGAACCATGACTCCAACTGCCTGCCTATGGTCCGGGAGCCCCTCGATGAACAGGCTTCGTCCGCTTGTTGCCGCCCACCAGAGTCATCCGTAGCGGTGGTGCCCCTCCAGCCCGCCCATCACCGTGGAACCGGTCCATGATCTGCTTTGGCCCGTTGCCGTCCAGAAAGGTCGCCCCGACCGTGGCTCGATCGCCAATGCCTGTAACCCGGGGACCCTCAGGGACCTCGCTTCGTCCGTTTGTTGCCGCCCACCGGAGTCATCCGTAGCCGTGGTGCCCCTCCGGCCCGCCCATCACCGTGGAACCGGTCCATGATTTACTTTGGCCCGCTGCCGTCCAGAAAGGTCGCCCCGACCGTGGCTCGATCGCCAATGCCTGTAACCCGGGGACCCTCAGGGACCTCGCTTCGCCCGTTGCCGCCCACCGGAGTCATCCGTAGCCGTGGTGCCCCTCCGGCCCGCCCATCACCGTGGAACCGGTCCATGATCTACTTTGGCCCGCTGCCGTCCACAAAGGTCGCCCCGACCGTGGCTCGATCGCCAATGCCTGTAACCTGGGGACCCGTCCATGACCTCCCTTGATTCGATGACGCCCTGCGAACGGTTCCGGGCTTGCATGAGTTTCCAGCCCTTCGATCGCCTGCCCATGGTCGAGTGGGCCGGGTGGTGGAACCAGACCATCGATCGTTGGCACACTGAAGGCCTGCCCGCGAGTCTGACCGATCGGTACGACATCTGTCGTCACTTTGGCCTGGAGGTGTACCGGCAGGACTGGTTCCGCCCGCGAGGTCCGGGGTGCCCGGCCCCGCGCGCCCATGGCGCCGGCATCCTGGCCGACGAAGCCGGGTACGAGGCCATCCGGCCGCACCTGTTTCCGCTGCCCGCAGTGGACCGGCCGCGCTGGGAAGCCTGGGCGGCAGAGCGCCAGCGCGGCGAGTGCGTGCTGTGGTTCTCGTTGGACGGCTTCTTCTGGTTCGCGCGTTCGCTGCTGGGCATCGAACCGCACCTGTATGCGTTCTACGACCAGCCCGCACTCATGCACCGCATCAACGCTGACCTGGCCGAGCACAGCCTGCGTGTCATCGATGAGCTTTGCTCTGTCTGCACGCCGGACTTCATGACCTTCGGCGAGGACCTGAGCTACAACCACGGACCGATGCTTTCAGAGGACTGCTTCGACGAGTTCCTGGCGCCCTATTATCAACGCGTGATACCCGAGCTCCACCGCCGGGGCATCCTGGCCATTGTCGACTCCGACGGCGACGTGGCTATCCCAGCGCATTGGTTCGAGCGCGTGGGACTGGACGGCATACTGCCACTCGAGCGCCAAGCCGGCGTCGACATGGATCAGCTGCGGCACCGCCATCCGCGGATGCGTTTCATCGGTCACTTCGACAAGATGGTCATGCACCGCGGCGAGGCGGCCCTGCGTGCTGAGTTCGAGCGACTGCTGCCGGTCGCCTCGCGGGGTGGCTACATCGTCTCCTGCGACCACCAGACGCCACCTGGCGTTTCATACACAGACTACCAGCTGTACGTGCGCCTGTTTCGCGAGTATGCCGAGGAAGCCGGCCGCCGTTCCCGAGCGCAATCGCCTGGCTGAGGCGAGCACGGCCTTTCTGTCGGCGCAGGCCGGCCCGGCCGGTCGCCGCTGGCAGAGGCTGCCGCCGCCCTCAACAAGGGCCCGCTGCTGGCTGTGACCGCCTCGTCGTTCCAGCAAGTGTAGGCAAGGCGAGTCGCGGCTTGCCGACGTAACCGCCGCGGCCAGGAGCCACCACCTGCTGGCTGTGACCGCCTTGTCGTTCCGGCGTATGCCGACAAGGGCAGTCGCGGCTCGCGGACGCGTTCGCCGCCCCCAAACAAGGCCACCCGCTGGCATGACCGGCATCCTCCCCTCGGAATGCGCGGACAATGCCGGCCGCCCCTCCCAGGCCCCACCGCAGGCCTTCCCGTGGCGCCAACCTGCGCCTCAGCCGCGGCCCATCAGCGCGCCCGCAGCAGCAGCATGCCCTGGCCCGGCGCCAGCCAACACTGCTCGCCGGCCCACGCCGACTCAGCCCCGCTGTAGGGGCTGACTAGGGTCACCGCGCCTGGGCTTTTGAACTCCAGGTTGAAGGCGGTGGAGCGGGCTAGGTCCTTGTTCACCACGAGGACAGCATCGCGGCCCTCTGCCTCGCGGAACTCGCCGACGACGAGGTCGCCACCCTCGAGACGCGCCAGCAACTGGCTCGAGCTTGAGTCGCTGCACCCCGCCGGGACCTGGCCGTGGTGGAACACATTCAGGCTGGTCAGACGCAGGTAGGTGGGCGCCAGACGGTGCAGCTGCAGGTTCACCTGGCGCAGCATGTCCCACGTGGGTGTGCGGTGGCCAAAGGGGTCGAGCGGCGCGAGGCGGTAGTTGCCGACGTCGGGGGTGATGTAAGTGAAATAGGAGATGCCCCGCCCACCATAGGCCAGGGTCGTATAGAGCTGGAAGCGGAACCCGGCCGGCGACGGCTCGGCGTAGTGGAAGTGCGCGTTGGCCAGGACGATGTTCCAGAAGGGGAGGCGCTCCTTCATGGCCACGCGGCGGACCGCCTCCAGGTTCTGGAAATACCCGTCGCGCAATGAGCCGTCGTCCATCAGCGCATAGTGATCGTAGCTGATGAAGCGGGGTCTGACCGTGGCGACGAACTGCTGCAGGTACTCCTCGTACGTTCCGACGCCCATCTGCGCGGGCGAAGCGTAGTTAGGGAACAGGTTGATGTAGGACAGGGCTCGCGGCGCTGCCTGCGCATACGCAGCCGCCCATGCTGCCAGGCCGCCGTACACCGTCGCCGATGGCTCGTCGCGCAGGTAGTAGCCGAAAGTGGCCGGGTGGGTACCGGTGCGGTTGACCAGGGCCTGCACCCGACGCTGAATCTCAGCCGTCGGCAGCGCTGCCTCAGCATCTCCTACGTGCGTATCGATGCCGGATACGATGGCCTTCAGACCGGCGGCCTGCACCGCATCGAGGGCCTCGGGCGCGACGAAGCCAGCCAGGTTGAAGCCACAGTCGCGGATGCCGGCCAGCACCTCGGCGTCGGCCGGTACCCAACTCCACGGTAGAATGGCGAACTCCTCCGGTTGCAGCATGGTAGCCGCCTCCTTGTCGGGCGTGGCTGCGCGGACGAGCGTCGTCGCGCAGAAGATCGTCGTCCAAAGAACCAGTCCCATCGCGAGCGGTCGAAACCGAGCGGATCTTGCCCTCACCAGACTCCTCCTCGATGCGGTGGTCGTTCGGGGCAGACAGATAGCAGCGCCAGCGCGGTCCGGCGTGATGGCGTACCGACCGCCTGGATTGGCTCCCGGCCAGATACGGGCTGTCTGTCGGCGAGCGTTCATGCAGAGCCATACGCATATTCGCCCCAAGCCCCCGGCCTCCGCCGGGGCGGACAGCGGCGATCGGTTGGGTGCCGGCAGCCTCCTGCGGCGTGAGTGGCAGCGGGCGAAGCGCATGGCCTGGGCCCAGGCACGACACGCTCACTCGCCCAATGCCCCCGCCCCCGCCGGGGCGACCAACGGCGATCGGTAAGGTAGCGCCAGCCGCCTGTGGTACGGGTGGACGCGGGCCATGGCCCCGCCGTAAGTTACCGCGGCGCGGCGCATCCGTCAGGCCCGCATCGCCCTAGTCTTACCTCGCCCAGGAGTGGGGCGCAGAGGGAACGGTGAACAGGCAGGCCCAACTGGACCTTTTCGGTTCGCTGCGAGCCCCG
>CAITNQ010000325.1 GCA_903893785.1 uncultured Gemmatimonadota bacterium | reverse complement strand
GGTCACCGTCTGCATCGACGGGGCGCGCATGTTGAGCCCCGGAATCGTCGCGCTGACGCTGGCGGCTTTCCGCGCCTTTGGGTCACCGGTGGTCGGTACCCTGGGTTGGCACCTGGGGCCGGCCAAGCAGCAGGTTGCCATGCTGGACGGCTACTGCCAGGCAGTTGAGGACCGCCTGCTCGAAACCGTCGACTGGCGGTCCGACGGGTATGCGATGTTCAGCATCTCGGCCCTGGCCGGCTCGGCCGACGGCGGTTGGTTTCGCCCGATCGGCGAGAGTAACTGCATTACCGTTGACCAATCACTGTACGCGAAATTGGGTGGCCTCGACGAGCGCTTCGGCTTGCTGGGAGGCGGATTCGTGAACCTGGATTTCTATCGCCGGGCGTGCCTCCAGGGCGGCCGCTTGGTCGTTCTCTTGGGCGAGGGGACCTTCCACCAGTTCCACGGCGGGGTCTCCACCAACGTCCCGGAGAACGACGGGCAGCGAGCCAGTTTCGGCCGTGCCATGGCCGAGGAATACCGAGCTCTGCGCGGCGACTGGTTCATGCCGCCGGATGTGCCGCCGATTTTCCTGGGCGCGGTCCCGCCGCAGGCCCTCCGTTTCCTGGAACTGTCCGTAGCGCGGGCGCAGGCGCACCGGTGAAGGCCCGCCTGGAGAAGCTGCAGGACCGCCCCGGACCGGGCTCCACGGTCAAGACGCGCGCCCGCCGCGCGGTGTTGAACCCTGTCGCTCGCCGCCACGCCGGGTGCCCGGCGGCAGGCGACCTGGGGTAAGGTGATGACGGCCATGTCGCGCCAGGCCCTGGTGGTCCTGGGCATGCATCGCAGTGGCACCTCGGCCGTGGCCCGCGTCCTGAGTCTCCTGGGGGCGACGCTGCCGCGCGACCTGATGCCGGCCCGCGAAGACAACGTCACCGGCTACTGGGAGTCCCGCCGCGTCGTCCAGTTCAACAACCGTCTGCTCAGATCTATCGGACTGGACTGGGACCGCGACACCCCCTTGCCTGTGGACTGGTTCGCCCAACTCCGTGGTTCTGATCTGCACCACGAAGCACAGGTCCTCCTGCAGGAGGAGTTCGCGGCGGCCCGGCTTCTTGTGCTCAAGGATCCTAGGCTCTGTCGTCTGTTCCCGTTCTGGGAACGGGTGCTCGCCGACGAGGGCGTGGCGCCGGGGGTGCTGCTGATCATGCGCGACCCGGTCGAGGTAGCTGGCTCGTTGGCGCACCGGTTCGAGGACCCCGGACTGCGCCCGGCGTCCATACCGGCTCCTGGCCGCAGCCTGCTGCTCTGGCTGCGTTGCCTGCTGGATGCCGAACGTCACACCCGACACCTGCCGCGCCTGGCGCTCGACTATGCCGCCCTGCTGAGCGACTGGCGCACGGCGCTGGCCGGCATCTGTGACTTGGACCCGCACTTGGGCGCCGCGTGCGTCGGGCCCGCCGCCCAGGCCATTGATGACTTCCTCGATCCGGGTCTGCGCCGTCAAGATGCCGGCCGCCGTCACCACCGCAGCGAGACCGAAGCGTACCTCGAGCGGATCGCGAAGGAGGTGGTCACGACGGTCCGCGGCGGCGGTGGCTACTCCTTCTTGGACGACCTTTCGCGCCAGCTGGACCGCCTGACCCTGGCCTACGAACCGTTGCGACGGGTTCAGGATCGTCTGTGCAGGCGCGATGCCTGGTCGGCGGCGATCCTGCAGGAGCTGACCGAGCTCTGCCCGCCCGGTGCCGCTCCGCTGGTCCCGCCTCAGGC
>CAITNQ010000324.1 GCA_903893785.1 uncultured Gemmatimonadota bacterium | reverse complement strand
TGGGCCCGCCGCCACCATCTGACCCGGTTCGGACCGCAGCCTCCCCGCCGTGCCTCGCGCGGCTGAGGCGTGAGCCTGCCTCCACAGCCTGAGCCTGATCGCGCCGAGCCCCGACGCGGATACCTGATCGGGTGGGGGCGTGGGCCCGCCGCCACCATCTGACCCGGCTCGGACAGGATCCCGCCCCCAACGTCCGACCCGGCTGGGGCGCGAGCCCGCCGCCACCGTCTGGCCCAGCGGGCGCCGGATGCCGCCCCCAACGTGCGACCCGGCTGGTGCCCAAACCTGCCCCTAACGTGATCCAAGTGGCATCGGCGCCTGCCCGCGGTGCCTGACCCGGTTGGGGCGCGAGCCCGCCGCCACCGTCTGGCCCAGCGGGCGCCGGATCGGGCCTCCAGCGCCTGACCTGGCTCGCGCCCTACTGTACCGCCGCACCCAGTCTTTCCCGACGCGCCGGCCTGACTCGGCCCCGAGCCCTGCCGGCGGGCACCGCGACACCGCGTCGCCGGTCGCCTGTGGGTGAAGGTCGCGCCCACTGCCAGACCGCAGCGCCACGCCGTCGAGTCGTCTCCCTGACGGGCGCGTCGGCTTGGCGACTAGCACCGTGGTGCCGCGCCCAAGGCGCGGTCGGCAAGGCCTGAACGCTTACCTGGCGCGTGAGAAGGCGGCGGCCATCTGCGCCAGCACCGCCTGTTCGCGTTCGGACACGCGCGCCGTCAGCCCCAGGAACCCCCCGGTGGCTTCGGCGACGCGCTGGGCGCGGTCCAGCAGGTCCTGGCGCAGTTCCTGCCGCTGTTCATCGCTGAGGCTCTCGCACAGGCCGGCAACGTAGTTGCTCCAGGCCTCCAGCAGGGCCTCCGGGGGCCGTTGCCGCAGCCATTCCTCCAGCAGTGCATAGTCGACCGAGCCCTTGGCCACGCCCGCTCCCTCAGTCGCCGCCAGCACGGCCGCCGCCTCGCGTTCGTGCACCTGGCCGTCGGCCCAGGCCACCTCTACCAGCGGGACCACGGCTAGCGTGGCCAGCAGGTCAGGTGTTACCCCAAGCTCCACCAAGCGAGCCAGCACATCACGGTTGCGAATCCCGGAGATTTCGGCCAGCACGGCCTGCGTGCGCTCCATCTGCTCAAGGCGGCGCCGCTCCGCGATGAGCATGGCGTCCTGTTGGGCGAAGAACAAGTCTTCGAGGAGACTGGCGCGAGATACTGGGGCGTCTGACATGGATCCGCTCCTGGCTGCTGGGGTCAGGGTCCAAACCGCGGCGACCGCAAACGGCGCCGAGGGGCGGAGAAGACGAAACCGGCCGCGACACGGGTTGTCAAGACGCCGACCTGGCGGGCCGACCGTTCAGACACCAAGTGTGGCGTCCGCCGATGTCTTGCTCGTCCGCCGCGGACTCCGCTGCTACCCGCATTGGCCTCCCGCGCATGGTGCCGCCCCACACCGACCCCCGGTGCAGCCACCACTCAGCCGCCACCCAGGGCGCCACGCCGGGCGCGCCGACGCCCCCCGGCCCGGCTGCCGCCGTTGCCGGCCTTCCCACCAGGCCACGCATGGCCCCTGCTGGGGCAGGGGCGGTTCGGCTCTGGCTGGCCCCGTGTACGGGGCCGCGCTACTTTGAGTTGCCGCGGCCCCGCCCCCCCGCGGGTTTGGCGTCGGCCCCGGTCGCGCGCTGAACCCCCGGCGGCCGCGAACCTGCATCGCTCGCCCGCCCGCGGCGCTCTGGCGCGCCCGGGCGAACGCGCCCATCACAGGAGTTGGACCATGCGCATCCTTGTTACGGGAGCCGCCGGTCGTGTCGGCTCGACTGTGGCCCTTGGCCTGCGCGAGCGCCACCAGGTGCGCGGGCACGACCGCGTGCCGATGCCTCAGCTCAGCGACACGGTGGTCGGTGACCTGACCGATTTCGACGCCGTCCTGCGTGCCACCCAGGGCATGGACGCCGTGGCCCATATCGGTGGCTTGCCCGGCGGCGACCAGTGGCAGGCCATTCACGACAGCAACATCGTGGGCACGTACCACGTTTTCGAAGCCTGCCGGGTCAATGGCGTGCGCCGAGTCGCGTACGCCAGCCGCGCCGGCGTCCTCAGTCATCATCCGCGTGGCCGCATGCGCACGGTCGATATGGTGCCCACACCGGTCGGCCACTACACGGTGAGTAAGGTGTTCGGCGAGTCCCTGGCCTACTCCTATGCCCACCAGTATGGCATGGGGTGCGTCTGCGTCCGCATCGGCAATTTCCATCTCGATCGCGACCAACCGCAGCACCCCCATCATCTCAGCCACGGCGACTGCGTGCGCGTCTTCGAGCAGGCGCTTACCTGGCCCGACGTGCGCTATGAAGTGGTCTTCGGCGTCTCGGGCAGCAACTGGCCGATGTATGACTTGGAGCACGGCCGTCAGGCCATCGGGTATTACCCGCAGGACGTGGCGTACGTTCCGGAGGAGGAATGGGACCGCTGAGACCGGTGGCCCCGGTTGCCCCGACGCGCGCGGTCCGCCCCGGTCCTCGCTGATGTTCGCCCTCACCACGGAGCCCCACCATGACCACCCCTCCGGGATCCCAACCGCCGCCTGCCTTCTCCTGGGAGCGTAGCATCGTACCCGAGGAGGGGCCTCCCATCACCTTCCCCGAGGCCGTCCGCTGGGAGCGCTGGGACCGGGATTTCGACCAAGCTTCGTATCAGCTGCCCGACTGGGCCGTGGGGCCCTTCACCAAATGCGCTGGCAACCCCGTGTTGGCGCCCACGGCCGGCGCCTGGGACTGCGGCCGTTTCGGCGGCGGCGTTCACAACGGTTCGGTGCTGCAACTCGACGGCCGCTTCGTGTATGTCTATCGCGGCGAGCGGGAGATGGAGCCGGGCGCCGTACCGGGTTTGACGTCGGGGTACATGTGCGATATCGGCCTGGCCTTCAGTGACGACGGCATCCATTTCACCAAAGACACCGCGTCGAGCCCCTTCTTCCGCCACGGGCCTGACTTCCAATACAGCTTTGAGGATGTCAGCTGCGTGCGCCACGGGGGTCTCTACTACCTGTTCTGCAACCGCTGGTTCTGGCCCGACATGGACAACCCGGCCACCAGCGGCGCCTTCCTGGCCACGTCACCGGACCTGCACACCTGGACCCGCCACGGGTTGTGTTTCCCCCGGGCCCAACGCATCCACCGCAATCCGGTCATTGTGCAGACGCCTGATAACCAGGCGGTGCGGTTAGGGTGCGGGTTCGTCATGTACCTGAACGAGGGCCTCATGGCGACCAGCGACGACCTGATCCATTGGCAGACGCATGACGTCGCCCAGCCCTGGCCTGGTGGCGAGAACTGCTTTGCCCTGGTCGACTGGGATGAGCGCTACGCCGACCGCGTGCTGGTCTTCACCGGCGGTCCGCACTCGGGGCACTTCTACGCAGTGGGCGAAGCACTGTTGGACCGCGGGCAACCCGATCACGCGCTGGATTGGCTGCCACGGCCGGTGCTGACGGCTGACCCTGCCATTCCCTGGGAGAACGGCCTGAGCGCTGAGGTGCCTCAGCGACGGGTGTCGCGCATGTTGGACTGTATCTTCTTCAACGGCCTGACCCGCCGCGACGGGACGTGGTGGGCTTACTACGGGGGCAGCGAGGTGTACACCTGCCTGGCCACGGCCCCGGCGCGCCGTTGACCTGAGCGTGGGAAATGCCATGGATGCGCACTCGACGCCTGCGGACCCCTTTGGTCTGACGCGGTTTGTCCAGGCGCAGGCGACCTGTTACCCGCAGGCGCTGGCCGAGATCCGTGCCGGCCAGAAACAGTCCCACTGGATGTGGTTCGTCTTCCCGCAGCTGGCCGGCCTGGGCACCAGTGCCGCGGCCCATCACTACGGCATCCAGTCGCTGGCCGAAGCACGGGCCTACCTGGCCCATCCGGTCTTGGGCGCTCGCCTGCACGAAATAGCCGCGGCGGCCCTGGCCGTGCCGGGCCGTTCGGCCCGTGACATTCTAGGCTGGCCGGACGAACTCAAATTGCGGTCCTGCGCGACGCTGTTCGCCCAGGTGGCGGCGCCAGGGTCTGTGTTCCAGCAACTGCTGCAACGCTTCTACGGCGGTGAAGCAGACGCCCGAACGCTGGCGCTGCTGGCCGGCAGGTGATGGTTCGCCCAGGGTCTGCGCAAGAGCGCGTCCCATCGCCACCGTGCGCCGTCAGGTCGTCGGCGTGTGCCCGGGGGCCCTCGGGTACTGTCGCGTTGGCACCAGGCATCGTCTTCTTGTGGACCCCTGTTCGGATCCACAACCCCAACCGCGACACGCACGCTGCGCGCCCCTCGGCGCAGCCGTCCAGGACCCCGACCGATTGCCGTCGGGGCCGGCGGCCCCTCTGTCTCCCAGGCGATCCCTCGGGCCGAGCCCGTCCCGGCTCCTTGGCGAGGTAGCGGGGCCGCAGCGGGTGGGGACCGTCACGTCTGCAGCCGCTCCGCGCGTCCACGCGATTCAGTGCGTGCCGGACTTGCCGCACCGCTTCCTGCCGCGTTGACTGAGGTGGCTGCGTAGCCTATGCATTACATGAATTCGTACCTAGCGACGATTGCGTCCCCGGTGACGGTCTTCATGGCTGACTCGATCTCGACCCGGAATGTGGTCGGCGCACTCCGGGCGATTCGGTGGCGCAGGGCGGCAGAGAGGGTGGTGGGGGCAGGATGACGGTTCCGGGCAGGTCGGGTAGAGCCGTGTCAGCGGAAACGATGGATCTGGTCGCGGGGCCGGAGCCGATGCCCCTTCCCGGGCAGCGGGTAGCGCTGGCTACCAGCGAACTGCCGCACCTGGGAGCGTCCGGCGGTATCGGGGCGGCGTTCCATGAACTGGCACTGGGCCTGCGTCAAGGCGGTCTGGACGTCTGGCTCTTCTATGCCATGGACAGCCAACTCGTCTCGCTCGACGAGCGCCGGGCTGCGGAGGGGTCCTATGCGCGGAATGGGGTGCATTTCCGCTGCGTGGACCCGGCGCGCTGGTCGGATCAGCCCGGTCTGGCTGCGCGTAGCTGGGCCGTCCACCGCGA
>CAITNQ010000323.1 GCA_903893785.1 uncultured Gemmatimonadota bacterium | reverse complement strand
GCAGACGGCCATCACGCAGCCGGCGGTGTTCGTCCACAGCGTGGCTGTCTGGCAGGTTCTGGCGGCGCATGGACTGGTGCCGGCAGTGTGCGCCGGCCATAGCCTGGGCGAATACTCGGCCCTGGTGGCGGCTGGTGCCCTGACGGTTGCCGACGGCCTGGCCCTGGTGGGCGCGCGGGCCGGGTTGATGCAGCGGGATAGCGAGGAGCGGCCCGGGACCATGGCCGCCGTGATCGGTCTGGATGACGCTGCGGTGGCCAGCGCCTGTCAGCAGGCGCAGGCAGAGTTGCCGAGTGAAGTCGTGGTGGCGGCGAATTTCAACGCCCCGGGCCAGGTGGTCGTGTCGGGGTCTCACGCCGGCGTAGCGCGTGCCGGTGAGCTGGCGCTCCAGGCCGGGGCACGCAAAGTGGCCCCGCTCGCCGTGGGCGGCGCGTTCCATTCGCCGTTAATGCAATCGGCCGCGACGGCCATGGCTGAGCACCTGGCTGCCGTGGACTGGCAGCGCCCGACCGCGCCGGTGATCACCAATGTCGACGCCGAGCCAACCGCCGATCCGGAGCGGCTGCGGGATGCCCTGGCCCGCCAGATAACCCAGCCGGTTCGCTGGACTGAGTCGGTGACGGCGCTGGCCGGAGACCCGGCGCTCCGGGTTCTGGAAGTGGGGCCCGGCAGCGTCCTGCGGGGACTAGTGCGCCGCATCGCGCCCGGGATGGCGGTTCAGTGTGTCGGCACGGCCGACGAGTTGGAGGCGGCACTCGCCCTGCTGTGAACCGGTGCCAGCTTGGCGCCAGAGCCTTCGGTGGAGGAGATGCGGATATGGGGGACCTGCTGGCCGGGAAAGTCGCGCTGATTACGGGCGGGGGGCGGGGCATTGGTCGTGAGATCGCTCGGGTGTTTGCCCGCGAAGGCGCCTGCGTCGCGGCTGCCGATGTCAACCTCGAGGCGGCCACCGACACCATCGGACAGCTGCCCACGGAAGGCTTGGCATTGTCGATGGACGTGGCCGACATCGCCTCTGTACAGGCGGGCGTGGACGCCATTGTCGCGCGTTTCGGCCGCCTCGATATCCTGGTTAACAACGCGGGCATCACGCGCGACAACCTGCTCATCCGCATGGACGAGTCCGAGTGGGACGCGGTGATCAACATCAACCTCAAGGGCGTCTTCAACTGCTGCAAAGTGGCCTCGCGACCGATGATGAAGGCTCGACGTGGCCGCATCGTCAGTATCTCGTCCGTCGTGGGCGTACAGGGAAACGCGGGACAGGTCAACTACTCAGCGTCGAAGGCCGGCGTGCTGGGAATCACCAAGACTTTGGCGCGCGAGTTGGCGTCGCGGGCGATCACGGTCAACGCCGTCGCTCCGGGGTTCATTGAAACAGACATGACGGCCAAGCTGTCGCCGGAAGCCCGCCAGGCCATGCTCAGCCAGGTGCCCTTGGCGCGCCCCGGGGTCCCCGAAGACGTGGCCAATGCCGTGCTTTTCCTGGCCTCGGACCAGGCGGCCTACGTCACGGGTCAGGTAATCCAGGTTAACGGCGGCATGGCGATGTGAGGTACTGAGATACACTGTCCGACCGACACCACGAGAGGAACCCATCGATGCCAGAGGGCAGCACTGCGGTCATGGATATCGAGGCCATCAAGGCCGTCATCCCCCATCGCTACCCCTTTCTGCTGATCGACCGCGTGGTCGAGTTGGTGCCGGGCGAACGTATCGTGGCGATCAAGAACGTCACCAACAACGAGCCGTTCTTCGCGGGGCATTTCCCGGGGTACCCGGTGATGCCCGGTGTGCTCATCATCGAGGCGATGGCCCAAGCCGGCGCGGTCATGATGCTGCGTGCCATGCCCGATGCCGCCAGCAAGGTACCGCTCTTCGCCGGCATCGACGGGGCGCGTTTCCGGCGCCAGGTGGTCCCCGGCGACTGCCTGCGCTTCGAGTTGACCGTGCTGAAACAGCGCGGCCCCCTGTGCAAGCTGGCCGGCAAGGCTTTTGTTGAAGGAGAGCTGGCGGCTGAAGCGGAGATCACGGCCGTGGTCGGTGACCGCGGCCCTGCCTGAACCCTTGAGCGCTTACTGCCCTTTGCGTTGTTCCCCCCAACCTGTCGCCAAACAGGAGAGCACCCATGGCCTCAATCGAAGAGCGCGTGCGGGATCTGATCGTCGAGCAGCTTGGCGTCAACGCTGAACAGGTTACCCTTGAGGCGTCGTTCATCGACGACCTGGGCGCCGACTCGCTGGACACCGTTGAGCTGGTGATGGCCTTTGAGGAGGAGTTCGGCATCGACATCCCCGATGAAGACGCCGAGAAGATGGCCACCGTCACCGACGCCATCAAGTACCTGGAAGAGAACAGCAAGGCCTGACGTCGAGGCGGGATCGCGGGCCTGTCGCCCGGGGATGCGTCCCGGTGGACAGGCCCGCGGTGTCGAGGCAGCGAACTGGCCGCAGCCCCCGCGGCGTGCGGCGATCAGGTTGGGAGAGCGATGGTGGGTAGACGACGTGTGGTCGTGACAGGTCTGGGCGCGCTGACGCCATTGGGCAATGACGTGGCCACCCTCTGGGATGGCCTGATCAATGGTCGTTCGGGCATCGGCCCGGTGACGCGTTTCGACACGTCCGCCCACGAGGTCCGCATTGCCGGTGAGGTGCGCGGTTTCGACCCCACGTTGGCCCTGGACCGCAAGGAGGTACGCCGCAACGACGCCTTCACCCACTACGCCGTTTACGTCGCCACGCAAGCCGTGGCCGCCGCCGGCCTGGACCTGAACGCGGTCAACCGCGAACGGATGGGGGTCATCTGGGGATCGGGTATAGGCGGCATCCAGACCCACGAAGAGCAGCACTCGGTCCTGATCACCAAAGGCCCGGATCGGGTCAGCCCGTTCTACGTCCCCATGATGATCTGCGACATGGCGGCCGGGATGATCTCGATGAAACTGGGCGCGAAGGGGCCGAACTACGCCACCGTTTCGGCCTGCGCCTCATCCGCCCACGCGATTGGCGAGGCGGCTCGCAAGATCCAGTATGGCGAGGCTGATGTGATGGTCACGGGGGGATCAGAAGCCTCGGTTACGCCCATCGCCATGGCCGGTTTCGCGGCGGCCAAAGCCCTGTCGACGCGCAACAGTGAACCCCAGGCCGCCAGTCGTCCTTTTGACGCGGACCGTGACGGATTCGTGCTCGCTGAGGGCGCCGGTGGGCTCATTCTGGAAGAGCTCGAGCACGCTCGGCGCCGGGGTGCGGACATTCTCGCGGAATTTCTTGGCCTCGGGTTCACCGGCGACGCCTACCATCAGACGGCGATGGCGCCCGAGGGGGAAGGGGGCGCACGCGCCATGCGCATCGCCCTGGCCGATGCCGGCCTGGCGCCGGACCAGATTGGCTACGTCAACGCCCACGGGACATCCACGGCGATCGGCGATGCTCAGGAGACGGCGGCCATCAAAGCGGTGTTCGGCGCCCATGCCCGTCGTCTGTCGGTAAGCTCCACCAAGTCGATGACCGGACACCTGTTGGGCGCCACGGGCGCGGTGGAGACCATCGCCTGCATCTTGGCTCTGGGGCGCGGCGTGCTGCCGCCCACGATCAACTACACGACCCCCGACCCCCAGTGCGACCTCGACTATGTGCCGAATCAGGCGCGCGAGGTAGCGGTGCGTTACGCGGTGAATAACTCCTTCGGTTTCGGGGGGCACAACGCCGCCCTGGTAGTCGGTCGGTTCGACGACTAGACGCGTCGGCCGGCGCCGGGCCGATCTGCTCCCGCAACGGCGCTGTGATCGGCACGGCGCCTCGACAGATCGAGTCTGCATGGAATGGCTGCGAGTTCTCCTGGGCATCTGGCGGCGGCCCCGCCAGCCGCTTGACGCCGATGCCGCGGTGTTGGCCCGCCTGCAGCAGGATCTGGGGTACCAGTTCCGTGACCCCGACCTGCTGGTGACGGCCCTCAAGCACCGTTCTTTTGTCTATGCCCGCAATGGGCACGGCATCGAGTCGAATGAGCGGCTGGAGTACCTGGGCGACGCGGTGCTCGACCTCGTGGTGGCGGAATTCCTCTACCGCCGTTTCGCTGACCGGCGTGAGGGCGATCTGACGCAGATGAAGTCCCTGGTGGTCAGTCGGCCCGTGCTGGCGCGCAAAGGGCTTACCCTCGGCCTCGATACCGCGGTGCTGTTGAGCGCCGATGAACGCGCCTCGGGAGGCGGGCGCCAACCCTCCATTCTGTGCGATGCGCTGGAAGCGGTCATCGGTGCCGCCTATCTCGATGGCGGGCTCGAAGCCGCGCGCGCGTTAGTCCGGCAGCATGTCCTGGTCGACTTCGAGGAACTGCTTGGCCAGGAGGACTATGTCAACTTCAAGAGCCGGCTGTTGGAGCGGACGCAGAGCAATGGCAGCGGCCACCCACGCTACCTGGTGCATTCGGAAGAAGGGCCCGATCACTGCAAGGTGTTCTGTGTCGAGGTGAGCGTTACCGGCGAGAGCCTGGGGTGGGGGCGGGGGCGCAGCAAGAAAGAGGCGCAGCAGATGGCCGCCAAAGACGCCTTGCAGCGACTGGGCGCTCTGTAGTGGCGGGTTGGCGGTTGCTCTCCATGGCAGCGAGCCCGGCCGCCTGGAACATGGCGGTTGACCAGGCCCTGCTGCAGGTGATGGACGAAGCGCCGTCAAGTCCGGTGGTCCGTTTCTACGGTTGGCAGCCGTGGGCCGTTTCTTTCGGGTACGGCCAGGACCCCAGTCGCGAGGTCGACCTGCGGCGGTGTGCTGAGCAGGGAATCGATGTGGTGCGACGGATTACCGGGGGCAGGGCAGTGCTGCACGCCGAGGAACTGACCTACAGCGTGGTCTGCGCCGCCGTTGACCCTGTCCTGGGCGAGAGGATCGACGAGACCTATCGGCGCATCGGCGAGGCCCTGGTCGCCGGGCTGCAGCGTTTCGGCGTGCCCGCGGCGCTGGAGCGGGCGGGTTCCCGGCCGCCGCGGACACGCGCCGGTGATGTCGCATCGCCGTGTTTCGCCAGCATCGCCCGCTCCGAGGTTAAGGTGAACGGCCGCAAGCTGGTCGGCAGTGCGCAGCGGCGGTTGGGGAACGCCGTCCTGCAGCACGGTTCGGTACTTACCGGTCCCGCCCACCGGCGGTTGCTGGACCTGTTGCCAACCATGCCCCCCCAAGTGCTGGCCGTCTGGCAGGGCCAACTGCGTGACGGCTGTATCGACCTTTCGGAGTGCGTCGAAGGCCCGGTCGACGAATTGCGCCTGCGCGCGGAGTTGGCCGCCGGGTTTGCCACCGCTCTGGGTGTTGAGCTGGTGCCGGCGGCGCTGACGGCCCGCGAACAGGCTCTGGCGAGCGCCCTGGCGGCTTCCGCTCCAGTCCGGTCGGGCCACCGCCCTGGCGAGGCCACCTTGGCGTCGCCCGTTGAGGCGGTTCCCGGCGGTTCTGGTCGCTTGGCGGGGGGTGTCGGTGACTGCTAACCCTCTGCTTGAGATCCGCGATCTCCACACCTGGTTCCACACCGAAGACGGCGTGGCGCGCGCTGTGGACGGCGTCTCGTTGACGGTGGACCGCGGCGAGACCGTCGGCCTGGTCGGCGAGAGCGGGTGCGGGAAGAGCGTCTGTGCCCTGTCGGTCATGCGGTTGGTGCCGTCGCCTCAGGGACGCATCGAGCGCGGCGAGGTTTGGCTGAACGGCCGCGATCTGCTGGCGCTGCCGGACGGGGCCATGGGCGCGGTGCGCGGCAACGAAGTCGCGATGGTGTTCCAGGAACCCATGACCAGCCTGAACCCGGTGTTGACCTGTGGGTACCAGATCGCCGAGGCCGTCGCCCTGCACCAGCGTGTCGGTGGTGACCAGGCGCGCCAACGGGCCGTCGACATGCTGGGTTGGGTTGGCATACCAGCGCCGGAGCAGCGCCTGGACGAATACCCGCACCAGCTCAGCGGCGGCATGCGCCAGCGCGTGATGATCGCCATGGCGCTATCCTGCCATCCGTCGCTGCTGATTGCCGACGAACCGACTACGGCCCTCGATGTGACCATTCAAGCCCAGATACTCGATCTGCTGGCGCGGTTGCAGCGCGAACTGGGCATGGGGATGCTGTTGATTACCCATGACTTGGGGGTGGTGGCGGAGACGGCCGATCGGGTTGCGGTTATGTATGCCGGAGAGATTGTTGAGGAAGCCGTCACCGAGGCGCTGTTCGCCTCGCCGGTCCACCCCTATACGCAGGGCCTGTTGGCCTCGGTACCCCGGCTGGATGAGCCTCGCGATCGCCTGAGCATCATCCCCGGGGCAGTACCCGATGCCCGCCGTTTCCCGCCCGGCTGTCGTTTCGCCCCGCGCTGCGCGTGGGCTGACGCGGCCTGCCTGCGGGGGCGGCCACCGCTCAGTCAGGTGGCGGACGGCCATCGGGCGGCCTGCTGGAAGCGGGTGCCGTAATGGATGCCGCCGGCGGGGCTCCGGGCGAGATGCTGCTCCAGGCCGAGGGCCTCACCAAGCTGTACCCGGTACGCCGGGGTGCCTGGGGACGGTTGCGGGGGCATGTTCGCGCGGTCGACGGCGTGTCGCTCAGCGTCCGTGCGGGGGAGACCCTCGGCGTTGTGGGTGAAAGCGGGTGCGGCAAGACGACGTTGGGGCGCCTGCTCCTGCGCCTGATCGAGCCGACGACCGGCGTGGTGCGTTTTGCCGGCCAGGACCTCGCCGCTCTCGGGCGCCGGCAACTGCGTGCTCAGCGCCGCCGGATGCAGTTGATCTTCCAGGACCCGTACAGTTCGCTGAACCCCCGGATGACGGTTGCCGGGCTTATCGGCGAAGCCCTCCGGGTCCACCGACTGGTGGATCGCTCGCACCGGGCGCCGCGGATCAACCAGCTCCTGGACCTGGTGGGCCTGCCCGCCGAGGCCGCTCGCCGTTACCCCCATGAGTTCAGCGGCGGCCAGCGGCAACGTATCGGCATCGCTCGGGCGCTGGCGGTCGAACCGCGCTTCATCGTTGCGGACGAGCCCGTCTCAGCCCTCGATGTATCGATTCAGGCTCAGATCATCAACCTGCTGCAGGACCTCCAGCGGGAACTGGGGCTAACATATCTCTTCATTGCCCACGACTTGAGCGTGGTGCGCCATGTCTCGGACCGCATCGCGGTGATGTACCTGGGGCGACTCGTCGAAGTGGCTGGACGCGACGCCCTGTACACCCAACCCTCTCACCCCTACACCCGGGCACTGCTCAGCGCGGTCCCGGTTCCCGATCCGCGGCAGCGACGCCAGCGGATCATCCTTGTCGGCGACGTCCCCAATCCGGCTGCGGTGCCCTCCGGCTGCTCGTTCCATCCGCGTTGTCCGGAACGCCTGCCCGAGTGCGAGCAGGAACGACCGCAACTGGCCGAAATCGGCTCCGGCCATTACGTTGCCTGCCTGCGGCGCCATGCCGACGCAGCCGGCGGGGCGAGGGGCAAACCCTCAGGAATGGCGCTGACCGGCCCGGAAACCCCAGACGGCGGCGGCGGGAACCCCTACGGGGGCCCGCCCACCAGCAGGAGATCGTAGAACTATGATGACGCAATTGCGGCAGAAGACCGCAGTGATCCTGTGGTTCGTAATCCTGGCCTTCGTCGCCCTGATCGTGGTCGAATGGGGGGCCGACTACTCGCGTACCAGCCATACCTCCGGCGCTGATAACGTCGGAGTGATCAATGGCCAGGCCATCGGTGCGCAGGAGTTCCAGACCGCGCTCAAGAACGTGGCGCGGCAGCAGTCCCGCGAGCAGCGGCAGGACCAGGGCGCCCTGGTGCGTCAGGTGTGGGACGCCATGGTGCGCGATCGGGTCCTGGGCCAGGAGATGGACCGGTTGGGGATTCAGGTCACCGACAAGGAGGTGGCCTACCTGACGCGCATGCAGCCACCACAGGCGGTGCGAGATTTGGAGGTGTTCCAGACCAATGGCCAGTTCGATCAGGCCAAGTACACCCAGTTCATGGGCGACCCAGCCAACCTGCAGAACCCGACCAACAAGGCTTTCGTGATGCAGGTCGAGTCCATGGTGACCGACCAGTTCCGTACCTACAAGCTGCAGCGCCTGGTCACCGAGAGCGTTCAGGTGACGCCGGCCGAGGTGCGGGAGGCATTCGCCGAGCAGCAGGAGAAGGTCCAGGTCGAGTATCTCTTCGCGCCCGCCGCGGCCGTTGCCGAAGGCGCCGTGGAGGTAACCGACGCGGAGATCGAGGCGTATTACAGCGAGCACGAGTCGGAGTACCACCATCCCGAGCAGATCCGCATCAACTACGTCTCGTTGCCCAAGGTGGCCAGTGCTCAGGACACGCTGGACACGGCGACGGAGATCGCCAAGGTGCGCGACGAGATCGCCGGCGGCGCTGACTTTGCTGAGATGGCCAGCGTTACCTCTGACGATCCGGGTTCGGCGTCGCGTGGCGGCGAGTTGGGGACATTTGCCCGCGGCCAGATGGTGCGCGAGTTCGATGATGTCGCTTTCTCACTCCCCGAAGGCGGCGTCTCGGCGCCCGTTTTGACTCGGTTTGGCTGGCATGTCATCAAAGTAGACCGCCACATCACCAGCCCGGCGGGCGACAGCGTCTCGGCGCGCCACATTCTGCTGCGCTTCAAGCCCTCGCGCAAGACTGAGGAAGACCTGCGCGCCAAGGCCGAGGAACTGCGCAGACTGGCTGAATCTCAGGGGTTGAGCCAGGCCGCCGCAGCCGCTGGACTGGAGGTGCGCGACAGCGGTTGGCTGCGCCAGGGGAGTTCGGTGGCCGGGCTGGGCGAGGGGACCACGTGGGTGGTCAACAGCCTGCTCGAGAAGCAGGTGGGTGAGGTCAGTCGCGTGGACGAGAACGAGAACGGCGTCTGGGTCGGCCAGTTGGCTGAGAAGCGCGGCGAGGGAGTCGCGCCGCTGGCGGAGGCCCGTAGCCAGATCGAGCGTCAGGTCCGCAACCGCAAGCGCGCCGAGGCCGCCGGCCAGAAACTGGCGGGCATCCGCGGGCAGGCCCAAGCCGCTGGGTTTGAGGCCGCCGGCAAAGCCGTCGGTCTGGAAATGCACCAGGCTGGGCCGTTCTCGCGTGCTGAGTCAGTCCCCGGCATCGGGCGGCGGAATGCCTTTACCGCCGCGGCGTTCCAGCTGCAGCCTGGCCAGGTCAGCGATGTTGTCGTCGTGCCCCAGCGCGGCGCGTACCTCATCCGCGTGATCGCCAGGACTCCGGTGGACGACAGCCGTTTCGAGGCCTCCAAGCAGCAGGTGGCGGCTCAGTTGCGGCGGCAACGCCAGGAGGAGGTACTCAACAACTGGTTCGCGCAGCTGTACAAGCAGTCCAAGATTGAGGACTACCGCCACCGCTTCTACAGCTTCTGAGGCCTGCCTTCACCCATGGGGATGAACGCCATGCCGGTTTCGCCTGACACCACGCGTCTGGGCTTCGTGGGCCTCGGCGCCATGGGTGCACCCATGGCCATCAACCTGCTGCGGGCCGGCTACCGGGTGACCGTGTTCAACCGCTCGGACCGGCCCGCAGTGCAGACCGTGGTGGACGCCGGCGCCACGCGCGTGGCCACGCCGCGCGAGGTCGCTGCCAATGGCGACCTGGTCATTACGATGGTGAGCGACACCCCCGATGTGGAAGCCGTGGTGCTGGGGCCAGCGGGCGTCATCGAAGGCGCTCGCCGGGGCAGCACGCTGATCGACATGAGCACCATCTCGCCGGCCGCCACACGCGCCCTGGCAGCCGCCCTGGCGGCCGCCGGCGTCAACATGCTTGATGCGCCGGTCAGCGGGGGTGAAGCCGGGGCGCGCAGCGCCTCCCTGTCGATCATGGTGGGCGGCTCAGCGGACACCTTCGACGCCTGCCTGCCGGTGCTCCAGACCCTGGGGCGCAACATCACCTGGATGGGGCCCCACGGCGCCGGGCAGGCGACCAAGCTGTGCAATCAGGTGGCGGTGGCCGTTAACAACCTGGCAATGGTCGAGGCACTGACCCTGGCCACTGCATGTGGTCTGGACCCAGAGCGCGTCCTCAACGCCATCGCCGGCGGCGCGGGGGGGTCTTGGTACCTGAGCAACATGGGCCCGCGGGTTCTCGCGGGTGACTTCGCGCCCGGTTTCCGCGTTGACCTGCAGCAAAAAGACCTGCGCCTGGTTCTGGGCGCGGCCGGGGACGTGAAGTTGCCGCTACCCGGCGTCAGCCTGGTCCATCAGTTGTTCAACCTGGTGCAGCGACTGGGCGGGGGCGACGAAGGCGTCCAGGCGTTGGTGAAGGCGTATGAAACTCCCGCCGGCCTGCAGGTTCGTCGAGGTGGGTGACGCGTGCCAGGCGGGCCCTGGGGTGAAGGCCCCCGGCGCCGCGCGGGCCGGCGACTGACTCCATGGAGGGTGGCCGTAAGTGGACAAGATGAGGATTGGCTTCGTTGGCCTGGGCATCATGGGCCGCCCGATGGCGGGGCATCTGTTGGCGGCGGGTTACCCGCTGGTGGTGCACGACATCAACCGTGATGCTGTGGCCTCGGTCGTAGCTCAGGGGGCCCGGGCAGCCGCCAGCGCCGCCGAGGTAGCGGCTGACAGCGATCTGGTCATTACCATGCTGCCGGACTCGCCGGATGTCGAGGCCGTCGTGCTGGGCCCGGGCGGGCTTGGCCAGTCCGTGCGCAGCGGCGCCTTCTGGGTTGACATGATCACTATCGCGCCCAGCACCGCCATCCGGTTGGCCGGGGAACTGAGGCCGCGCGGTGTCCGTTGTCTGGACGCGCCGGTGAGCGGCGGCGATGTGGGCGCACGCAACGCCACCCTGTCCATCATGGTGGGGGGCGACGAGGCGGACTTCCAGGCCGTAGTGCCCGTGTTTCAGGTCCTGGGCAAGAACGTGGTCTGGTGCGGGCCCACCGGCGCGGGTCAGATCGTCAAAGCGTGCAATCAGGTGCTGGTGGCCGTCACCATTGCCGGTGTCAGCGAAGCACTGGTGCTGGGTGCCAAAGCCGGCGTGGATCCGCTCAAGGTCGCCAAGGTCCTCGGGGCCGGGCTCGCCCGTTGCGGAATTCTAGAGAACCGCGGCGAGCGCATGGTGCACGGCGACTTCGCCCCGGGGTTCCGTATTCGTCTGCACCACAAAGACCTGAACATCATCAGGCAGACTGGTGAAGACTACCAGGTGCCGCTGCCGGTCACTAGCGCGGTGCGCGAGCTCTTCGCGGCGGCGATGGACCAGGGGCGCGGGGAGTTGGACCACACGGGTCTGCTGACCGTAGTGGAAGACCTGGCCGGCACTCAGGCCCGTACCGCACAGTAAGGGGACCTAAATGGCTGAGTTCGCGCCCGCACGGGAGCTGCTGCGGCAGTTCAAAGGCGACCGGTACTTGCATGGTCTGGGGGTGCTGCCTGCAACCGGAGCGGCCACGGCCCGCCTGGGCCGACGCGCCGCTTTGGTTTGTGACCGGTTCCCCGGTTCCGAACCCTATGTCGCCGAGCTCCAGCGTTCTCTGCGCCAGGCTGGGGTGGACCTGGTGGGTGAGGTGGCGGGAGCCGCCCCCAACGCGCCTCGCGAGGATCTGGCGCGGATCACGGCGCAGCTGGCTACCCTGGCGCCCGAAGTCGTGGTCGCGTTCGGTGGTGGCAGCACCTTGGATGCGGTCAAGGCAGCCGGTGTCCTCAACGCGCTGGGCGGCAGCATCGAGGGCTACTTCGGCGTCGGCTTGGTGTCCAAGGCGGTGGCGGCCCGGGCCGCGCAACTGGGGCCCTTCGTCGCCGTGCAGACGGCTGCCAGCTCGGGCGCCCACCTGACCAAGTACGCCAATATCACGGACATCCACACGGGCCAGAAGAAGCTGATCGTGGACGAGGCCATCGTCCCGGTTCAGCCCGTCTTCGACTACGAGGTGACCCGGGGTGCGCCGGCGTCACTGACTGCCGACGGCGCCCTCGACGGCGTTTCGCACGCGCTCGAAGTGATGTACGACGCGTGCGGGAAGCCGAGTTATGACCTCATCGAGAGGGTCGCCGGTGAGGCGATCTCGCTGGTTATCGAGTACCTGCCGCGCGCCATGGAAGATCCTGAGGACACCGAGGCCCGCGAAGGCCTCGGTCTGGCAACCGACCTCGGTGGCTACTCGATCATGTTGGGCGGCACGAACGGGGCCCATCTGACCAGTTTCTCCCTCGTCGACATTCTCAGCCACGGCCGGGCCTGTGCCATCATGAACCCGTACTACACCGTGCTCTTTGCCCCGGCGGTGGAACGGCCCCTGCGGCTGGTGGGGCGCCTGCTAGCTCGGTCCGGTTACCTGGACGGCGATGTCAACGCGCTTGCCGGCCGGGAACTGGGCCTGGCCGTCGCGCGGGCGCTGATTGCCTTTGAGCGACGCATCGGCAATCCTGCCACGCTCGACGAAGTACCCGGGTTCACCGCTGAACACATCGAGCGGGCCCTGGCCGCGGCCAAGAACCCCCAGCTGCGGATGAAACTGGAGAACATGCCCGTCAAGCTGACGGCCGACACGGTCGACCAGTACATGCGCCCCGTCCTCGAAGCCGCGCGTACCGGTGAACTTGACGGCATCATCAACGTCGGCTGACGCCGGACCGCGACTGAAGTTGCGCCGGGTCGGGTTGCTGTGGCGCGACGACGTCGAGGACTTCCCGGTCAGCGAACTGGCCACCCTGTTCGCTGACCAGGGCATCGACACCGTTCGCGTCCAGCCTGCCGATGGCGATCAGGGGCCCTTGGATCTGGTCGTCGCCATGGGTGGCGATGGTACTGTTCTGCGGGCCCTAGACCGCTTTGCCGGGTGCCCGGTGCTGGCGATCAACTTCGGTACGGTCGGTTTCCTTACTGCCGGTGACCGAGCGGATTTCGGGCGCATCGTGTCGCTATTGGTCGCCGGTCAATACGTGGTCAGCGAGCGCCTGGTGCTGGCGTGCCGCCACCCGAATGGCAGCCTCAGGGCCGTCAACGAGGTGATCGTCCGTACCGGCAACTCGCTGATCTACGTCGACGTATCGGTCGACGGGGCCAAGATCCGCACGATCCGCGGCGACGGCGTCGTGGTGGGCACGCCCACGGGCAGCACCGGGTTCCTGCTGTCGACCGGGGCTCCGATCGTCATGCCGGGCGTCCGCTGCATGGTTCTCGACGGCATCAACGAGTACAACTTTACTTCCCGCGCCATCATCCTCACCCCCGACTCGCGGATCTGTCTGCACGTCAGTCCGCGCACGCGGCGGGCGCAGGTCTCACTTGTCGCCGACGGGCGGCCGGTGGCGTCGCTGAACCCCGGCGACGACGTCTTCATCGAGCAGGCGCAGGAGTCAGCGCGCCTTATTTACCTCGAGCCGCACTACTTCTTCCACAACCTGTCCTCGCGCCTGTCCTGGTAGCGGGGCGCCCCGCGCCAGGCAAACGGCTCTGGCGGCCACCGCCGCCCGCGGCGCCCTGGGAGACCAGGGCAACTCCCGGCGTGGGGCCCCTTTGGGACAGGGTCGGAGACGCGGACGCCAGACTGCCGTGGGGCGTACCGCCGGCATCGCCATAGCTGTCGGCCTCACGCGCGGAGCGGTCAGGTTCCGGGGTGGTGTCCGCTGGATTTGGCCGCGGTCCGCACCCGGCGTTCGGCACGCGGCGCTGGCGGCCGAGGCCTGACGCCGGGCTCCCTGAGGCGGCTCCGAGACGCCAAGGCCAAGCGGCGGGGCGTCCACCTGCGCGTACCGCCACCGCTGTTGGCCTGCGGCAGGGGGCCGGAGGGTCTCGGGATGGCGTCCGCTGAATTTGGCCGCGGTCCGCGCCCGGAGGTTTTGGACCCGCTTGCCCAGGCCCTGGGGCTGAGGCCTCAGTCTGCAGACTGAGGCCCCAGCCCACCTCAGTTCGGCTACTGCCGTCGCCGCCCGAACCCCGGTGGTCCGCCGGGCTCCACCGGGGGGCGGTCAGTCTCCAGACGGGTACACCACAGACTGGTTGTAACCGATGACCACGGGCAGGACGCCCTGCAGGTGGGCAGCCCACTGGCGTGGGTCGTAGGTGCGACTGACGAAACATCCGTAATGCGCCGGTACGGCGGCGCGGAGCCCCACCTCGACCGCCAACCGCGCGCAGCCGCAGAAATCCGGGAACTCTCCCTCGGTTGGGTGAGTGGTCAAGATGCCGAGGGTGGGCCTGAGGGCGCGGACCGGAGCCAGCAGCTCCTCGTGGTTCGCGAAGGTGTTGACCAGGTCACCGGTGATGTACACGCGCTCGGTGCCAGCCTCCACCACGTACCCGAGGTGCTGTACATCCGGCGCGCCGATGTCGTCGTCCGGCAGTCCGCCGGGGGGCTTGGACCACACCGCGTTCACCGCGACCGAACCCCACTCCCAGCGTTCGCCGGCTGCGATGGGCTGCAAGCGGTCGGCGACGAAGCCGGAACCGCGCAGCCGATCCATGCTCTCACTGGGACCGACATACATGGCGTGCGGGAAGGCGTCGCGCAAGCGCGACAGAGACTCAACGCAGGTGTGGTCGCCGTGGTCGTGCGTCAGCAGCACCAGGTCAGTCCGAAGGGTGGCTTCGTCGAGCGGCGGGCGGGGGTGAATGAACTGCGTGGCCGGCCTTTCCCAAGGGAAATAAGGGTCGACCTGGATGATGGCACCGGCACTGTCCTTCAGGGCAAAGCTATTCTGGCCAAACCACTGCAGGCCGATCTTGCCGGCGGCAACCGGCAGGTCCTCAAAGGGATGCATGCTCACCTCACGATGGCGGGGATAGGGGCCGGCAGGGCAACGAGCGCCACGGGTACGCCCCCACGGCCGGCTGGCGTCCCATGGACGCCGGTCCGCAGCCGGGCCCCATGCACACAATAAAAGGAGGGGTGCCGTTGCCGGCACCCCTCCCCTTTCACAATCCGTTACCAGTCAACCCGGAACAGCTCAGAACCCTACTTGGAGTGTCAACGTGTTCAGGCCGTCGAAGTGATCCACCGTGGTGTACGCGTAGTCGACGCGGACATCCTGCAGGGCACCGCCCAGCCCGAACTTCAGGCCAACGCCGAAACTGGTGCCGTACAGGTACTCGTCATCGTCGGCTGACGCGGCGTAGTCAAAGCCGCCGCGCAGGGCCAGGACGCCGCGGTGGACATACTCGGCCCCGACCTTGTATTGGTCGAAGTCGTAGTTGTGATGCTGGAACATCGTGTTCAGGTTGAGCTTGCCCTGCTGCGTTACCTCGTAGCGGTAGCCCAGGCCCACCTCGAACAGCGACGGCAGGTCGGCGGTACTAGCTTGGATGTTATAGAAGGCGGTCGGTCGTCGCAGGTCCTGGAGCGTGCCCCGGTTCAGCAAGCCGGCGCCGCTGAACTGCATGCGCGGGCCGATGTTCTTCAGCGCTACGCCGAAATCCAGGCCCTGGATGTTGGCCAAGTTGGCGTACTGCAGACCGGCGCTGAAAGCCACTGTCGACGCGTCCACGCGGTCCATGGTGTTGGACACGTAGTTGAGCGTGGTGCCCAGCGTGATGCGATCCGTCAGCGGCCGGGCATAGGTCAGGCCGAGGGTGAAGAAGGTGGGCGTGAAGGTACCGCCCGTGCCGTCGGGCTTGGACTCGGTGGTGATGGGAATATCACCGATCGCCAGGGTTTTCAGGCTTACGGCTACCGATCCTAACCGCTGGAAACGGCCACTGACCGCCAGGTAGTTGACGTTGATGCCGGCCATGTAGTCCATGGTCGAGAACATCACGTTGGCGCTGTTGTTGGCTCTCGCCAGCCCTGCCGGGTTCCAGTGCAACGACTCCAAGCCGCTGGTGTTGGCGATCGACGCGCCGCCCAGCGCCATGTCGCGAGCCCCCACCGGGATGAGCAACTCAGGCGCTGCTGCCGTCCCGGCCCGGTCGCGGCCGGAGGCGGCTGCCTCGCCCGCTCCGCAGATCAGGCTCAGCGCAGCGAGCATCCACATCGCGTTTCGGGTCATCCGCTTCATCTCTCAAGTCTCCCGTAGTAAAGAATTCCCCTGAGCCAAGTCGAAAGACCCGGGATCAGAAGTTCTCCAGGAACTGCTGCTCCTGCACGATCGCCAGTTTGAGCACCTTGGTCTTGTTGACCCCAGGCAACTCGATGTGAACGATGTACAGGCCGCTAGCGACCGGGAGGGCATTGTCGTTGTTCAGATCCCACCGGAGGAACTGCTCGGGATCATCTTTCTCGAGTTTGCGCACCAGAGACCCGCTGAGGTCATAGATGCGGATGACGGCCTGCGTCGGCAGATGGCTGAAGGTGACGAACTTCTGGTACGGGCTGGTCTCCGCCTCGTTGACCCCATAGTACGGGTTGGGGAAGACGTTGATGAGTTTGACGTCGGCCGCGGCCAGGGAATCGCTGCTGGCCGTGCCCGGCACGGTGAAAGTGAACTGGTCAGCCGGCGAGTTGACGTGGTTGGCGACCATGAGGAAGGAGTCGCCGTCCTTGGGGAACTGGGTCTCGCCGCGCCGCGCCGCAAACACAATCCACATCAGGGGCGTCGGCTCGCCAGACACATCGACCTTCAGTTCGTCGCGGGCCGCCGCCGGATCGGCCGTATAGTCCGCGTCGAACACGAAGAGCCACTCGCGGGGGCCGGTGCCGGCAATGTTGCTGACCGAGTTGTAGAACGCGGGCCCCCAGGCGCCGTTGACCAGGCCACCCGCCACGTTGTTCTCCAGGAAGCCGACCTCCAGACGCCGTGGCGGGTTGCTCTCCATGTCCCAGGCCGAGACACAGATGGGCGAGCGGTCCTGATACGAGTAACCCGCTGCCGGGTTGACCAGGTACTTGGTCCAGTCGTAGGGCACCTTGGTCGAGGTCAGATCACCCGGTGCCGGGGCTGGCTGCGAGGCCCGGCGCAGGTACCGGTACGCATAGGACACATTGGGGTTGGTCAGGTCGGCGGGATGGAACTGCGTCTCGCCTTCGTCCTGGATGACGTTGCTGAAAACCAACTTGACCGTCTTCAGGGCCGAAGCCGGTACAGTGCTCGTGGTGAACCACTGATTGTTCACGTCGCCAGTGATGGCACCGGGCAGGCCCGACTCTGGGCCAAAGCCTTCTGCGCCCCAGTCGCCGCCGCGGAACGTCAGCCAGCGGGTGCCGCTGGGAATCTGCCATTCCTTCATGCCCAGGGGCGGACCGGAGACTTGGACCTCGAACCCTTCACTGCCCACGTACACGCCGGCACCTGTCTGGTCGGCCTGGCCGGTCAACAGGGTGCGGTTCGTCTTGGCGTTGGTCAGGCTCCAAGTCGTGGCGCCTGCATCATCGGTGGCAAAGCCGACCTTGTACGTGTCGCCCGTCGTGTGGGTCGGATCGACCACCACTGCCGTGACCGTGCCGTCGCTGGCACCGGCCGGGTGGCCAGCCGGCAGGATCTGAGCCGACTCGCTCAGGTACCGCGTGCCGGGCGGCGGGGCCTGGGGGACACACACCTGTACCTGGAGACCGCTCTCCAGAGTAGTCACGGCCGCCCCCTCGGCGGTGTTGCGGTTGTAGGCGGTCACCGCAAAGTAGTACTGCTGCCCGTTCACCAACGGCGTGCCACGCAGTATGTCCTTGGTGATCTTGACATACCGCCGAACCCCGGCGTCGGTGCCAATCTGCAGGGGCACCGACAAGACCACGCCGGATTTCTCGTCGAGGCTGATACCCTGGATCGTGGCCACGCCGTTTTCCAGGTCAAACGTCGCCAGCTTCGTTGCCTGGGCCATGGAGGCCTCAGCCGAGGGCAGTTGGTACAGGTTATACCCCTCGAAGGCGAAGCCTTGGGCGTCCATCTCAGTCTGGGCCACCGCCGTTGCGTCCCAGCCCCAATCAAGCAGGACCGCTCCGTCGAGTTCGGCTACCCGGACTTTGGGCGTTGTCGGCGCTTTGGGAACCTCGAAAAGGCTGTTGTACGCATCTTGGACGAACTGATCGTTGAACTTCATCTTGCTGATGGAGCGCAGGCGGTCGGTGCTGCTGCCGCCTACCACCGCTACCACCACCTCCTGCGTGTCACCGAGGGCCATGGAGAAGGGCCCGGTCGCCAACACGATGCGCCGGTCACCCGGAGGCAGCGGCGTGCCGTCGGTCCAGCCAGTGGCCCGCACCGGGTCGCCGTTGAGCGTGAACTTGGTTTCCTCGCCGGTCAGGGGATCGGTGAACGGTGTCGGGTTCTCCACATCCGGCTGCGGTTCATAGCCCCGCAGCAGGTTGTACCACTGAAGCGTGCCGTTGTACTCGTTCAGTTCCGGGTCGTTGATCGAACTGCCGGCGGCGAAATACACAAAGGCCGTCATCGGCAGGTTCTTGTATCCGGCGCGATGCTGGAAGTTGAAGATGGCGTCGGCAGTCTCGTCCAGGACCGGTTTGCCGTTGTCGTCGAGGACTACTGCTCCCGTTTCGTCCTTCTTGTACACCGGGACCGTCGGGCCTTGCAGGAAATCGTAGCCAATTGCCGGCGGCGCCATGTTGAACGCCTGGTACCGGGCGTCGCGGTCCGTGGAGTTGTACACATAGCCGAGGCTCAGGTCCGTGTCGCAACCGGCAAAGTCGTCGCCAGAGTCCCCCAAGTCCGGGTCTGACCACTGGGCGAAGTACATGTCGTCTATGCGGGCGTCGTCGGGGGTGTCTTTGGTGCCTTTGTAGATGACCGTGAACTTCTTGAAGATGGCATCACCCAGGGCGTCCGTGCGGGCATACCCCCACATCAGCACCTGGCACTCCATACCGATGGGCAGCGCGCCGTACAGTGCCTGCGATGCACCCACATCCAGATCGTTGATCACGAACCAGGCAACCTGATCGGCACTGGCCACGCCCGGTTCATCGACGTTCGGGTCGTACGCGCCGTCGCCATTCTTGTCGTAATACGGTGCGCCCCAGGCCGTTGGCCATTCGTTCCAGTCTTTGCCATACTGGGCGCGGACCGCGGCCACTTCGGCATCGGTGACCTCGCTCAGGCCAATGTCGAGGTACTCAGCCGTCTCCAAGCGCAGGTCAGCCGTTTTCCAGTCGCGGCGCACACGGTAGATGCGCACCCGCGGATCTGCCGCATCGTCGGCCACGCCCTTGGAGATGATCCGACCTGGCACGCAGCCCTGGGCATAGGTCGAACCGCCCACCCGCAGCATCTGGTCCTTGCCGTCGATCACTCGGCCACCCCACACCAGCCCGTCGCGGTAGATGGCGTTGTCAGTGGAGCGGGGGTACGACAGACCCGAGTTGTCGGTATACGGGTTACCGGCCGTATACCCGTCGCGCTTGAACCACATCGACATGTTGTTGATGTTGACCAAGGCCTTGTCGCCAAAGGCAATGTCCTGGGCGATCTTGGCCGTGCGGGCCCGGAACGTCTGCGGCCCGCGGGCGTCGGCCGGCCCGGCCAGTACCCCTGCCGCCAGGGCGACGACCGCAAGCAGTGTTGCGAGCTTCTTCATGATCGAGTTCCCTCGTCTGAGTTGAATGCCGTGGCTCGGTCTGCGACCCGGTCGACCTACATCGAGAACCTGAGGCCGAAGCGAATCTGGCGCGGCTCGCCGAACAGGTCGCCGCCCTGGTCAAACCAGTAGTGCTGCCGGTTGTCCAGGTTGATCGCCTCGTACAGCTTCACGTAGGTCTCGCCGCCGCTGGCGGCCACGATCTGACTGCTCAGATCGGGGTTGGTCAGGAAGCCGTCGTCTTCGGCATTGCCAGTGCGGTCGTAGACGTTGATGACATTCTTCCGGTTGGTCAGGTTCTGCACGTACACGTACACCCCGGCGTCGTTGCCCATCAGGTTGAAGCTCTTGTCGAGGCGCAGATCCAGCTGGAAGGTCCACGGGGTTTTGGAGGTGTTGATGCTCTCCAGCGGCTTGCGGCTGCGCGGATCGTCGTCGGCGAGAATGCCGCCTTCGTCCGGACCGCGCTGGCCGATCGAGCCGGTCGCGAGGGTGTAGTTGTGGCCGCTGGAATAGCGGAACATGAGATTGGCGCCGGCATTGCGCAGCACCGGGCCGCCCTCGTTGGCGTCAAAGCGGTAGTCGACAAACACGTTGCCGCGATGCGTCTCGTTGTAGTCCAGGGGCGAGATGATCGTCGGCAGGTTGGTGGCGTTCTCTACGCCTGAGATGGCTTCGTTGGGCGACGAACCCGTGCCGCGGGAGTCGCTCAGGGTGTAGTTCATCTCGGCGCGGATACGGTTGATCCGGCGCAGCTTAACGACGAACTCCATGCCCTTGTTGGTGGCGAAGTCGCCGTTCTGGTAGTAGTTGTACGCGCCCACATCGACCGCAGCCGGGCTCAGTTGGGCTTTGACGATCTGCAGCTGACCCTTGACGTCGCGGTAGAAACCGGTGACGTCGAACGAGGCGAACTCAGTGAACTTCTGCTCAAAGCCCAGCTCGTACTGCGTGGTGCGGATGGGCGAGATGTCAAAGGCGGTCGGGAACGGGATGAAGTTCTGGCCGCCCAACTCGATGGCCAGCGCCGCGCCGCCGGTGAACATGTCGCGCATGGCCGGCATCTGCGAGAAGCGGCCATACTGCGTGTGGAACACCATCGCGTCGGAGACGGGGAACGAGAAGCCCAAGCGCGGGCTGAGCTCGTTGAATTTGCGCGTCCGCTTCATGTACGTCCCGGTGCTGTCCTCGATAACCATGGTGAAGTTTTTCGAGTCGCGCTTGGGCGTACCGGGATCCACAAAGCGCCAGCTGTCCGCGTAGAAGTACTCGTAGCGGAGGCCCCCGTTCACAATCAAGTCTTTGTACTCAACCTTGTCCTGCACATAAGCCGAGCCCAGGACGGGGTGACGCGGCGCCTGCAGCTTGTCGGTCGGGTTGTCTACCTCACGGCCGAACTCGTCATAGCCGAAGAAGTCGACCGAGCTGTTGACGCGCATCAGCGTACGCAGGTCCTTGAGGCTGCCCTCACCGTCGCTCAGCGTCGCCGCGGTGGCCAGCAGCTCGTCCAGGATCTGGTCCTGCTTGATCTCGTTGTTGTAGTACCGCTGGTATACGGCATCCAACTTGGGGTAGGTGTTCTTGATCGCCGAACGGATCGAGCTGAGCGCGACCGCAAAGCGGCGGGAATTCCACCTCTGGTAGTCAAAGCCAGCTTTGATCTGGTGGACGTCGTTCTGCTTGGTCACACTGCCGCCCAGACCCCAGTAGCTGTCCTTGTCGTACGTGTACCAGCTGGTACGCGCCGCGCCGTCCACGTGGGACGTGGGCGTGCCCGGACGGTTGAACGGGAAGCCGGCCAGGTCATAGGGCCGCGGTACCGTGCCGTTGGCCGTGTACGGGGTGTAATAGCCGCTGTCGCCCCAGTTGCGGAAGGTGGCGACGCTGTCCTCGTAGACCCACCAGTTGTCCTTCATCCGCGGATCGGCATAGCGCTCGCGGTCCTGATTGTACAGGCTGAAATTCAGTTCATAGAACAGGCTCGGGTCGACCAGGTGCGTGCCCTTGAGATTCAGCAGGCCGGCACTCCGGTTGCCTTCGGGCAGGCGTAGCGGGTTGAGCATATTGCGGACGGGGGAGGGGTTGTACTCCAGGTCTTCGGTGGTGTACAAACCCGATACGCGCAGCTGGAAGGGGTCCAGGTCGAACAGCAGAGTGCTGTTGACATCGATCTGTTCGTTGCCCGAATGCTCGATGTTGCCCGGCTTCAGGGTCAGCGACTTGACTGTGTCCGGGATCGGCGTGCCACCGGCGTCCTTCGCCCAGTGGACCTGGCCACCCCGGTCGCCCGTGTCAACCAGGTTGGTGAAGTCGAAGCCGGACCAGAAGGTCGGCGGCGAGTCCTGGGCCGAACGCTGCACGGCGACCAGGGCTCGGGTCTTCTTGTTGAGCACTGGGCCGCTGGCCATAAGTACTTGATTATTATAGCCGTACGAGTACGTGCCGAAGCGCTGCTTGTACTTGCCGGTGAACTGGTCGGACTCGGCTCCGGCCGAGAAGTGCCAGTCCGTGCCGCCGGTGCGCAGATCCTGGAGCACGATGCCCGCATTGGCGCCGCCATACTCGGCATTGAAACCGCCGGCCTGCACCTGGATCTCCGCCAGCGCCTCATCGATCAAGCCGATGGCACTACCGCCGGTGACCACGTTGCGGACATTGGCGCCTTCGACGTAGAAGCCGATTTCGTCGCTGCGCGAGCCGCGGATGTGCAGCGTTCCCTGCTCCTCGACCACGCCGGCCTGCAGGGCGAAGACATTGGCCACACCACGGAAGGGCATGATCTGCAGGTCTTCGCCGCCGACAATGCGGACCGCATTGGTCGCCGTCGCGTCGATGATGGGCCGCTCGGCTTTGACGATCACCTCGGCGGCCTGGATGTCGGACGAAACGAGCTTCGCTTCGACGTTAGTTGTCAGGTCGTCGGAGACGCGCACGTCCTCCAGCACGAACGGCGAGTAGCCAACGTAGCTGACTCGCACTGAGTAGACCCCGGCCTGCACGTTCAGGATGAAGAACCGACCATCCTGGTCCGTGGCCGTCCCCAGCTTGGTGTCTTCCAGCACCACGCTGGCGCCGGGGAGTGACTCGCCTGTCTTCGCGTCCTTGACGATGCCGGCGACTTTGCCGGCCGCCCAGGCCGAAGAGCAGGTCAGGGTGAGCAGGGCAGCAAGCACCATGCCCACGCGGAATAGCCGACTGCCATAAGTCATGGTCACAGCTCCTTTCGAATATGGCATCCTGGCTATGGGCGCGACGGCGCGGCCCGGCGGCGCGGCCACCTCGTCTGCCCCCGTGGTGTTACTGAGCGGCAACAAGATAACTATTATAGCGGCGGAAACAATGGCCGATAGAGCGCCGGCTGGAACCGGGCCTGCGCGTCGGGCGTCCTAGGCCGTCGGTCCGGGCCCGGGGGCCGGGGCAGGGGCGCGGCCCAACCGGGCCGCGGCGCGCGAGCCTGCCGAGTGCCTGTCCCTATATTCAAGGGGCGGTGACTATCAACTGGAGCGGTGACCGCGCCGTCCGGCGCGGCAACCGCCGACGGCGGCCCGGGCGCTGGGCAACGGCGGCGGCGCCGGACGCCGGTACCGACCCCACCAGCGACCCAGGGAGCCGTCCGCCCCTTCGTTGGCGCCCACTTCTTGCCTGCCGGTTCTCCGCGCCGGCACGAGATCCGAGACACACATGACTGCCGCAACCCTGTTCGATGCCGCTCACCTGCAGCGCCGCCGGGACCTGTTGGGCCCGGTAGTGGACCGTCTGGCAGCCATTTACTCGGCTGAGGAAGTCGACGCCCTGCGAATCGACGCCATCGACGCCGGGTTCCTGGCGCAGCGATCAGGACGCGGATTCGTTGACCGCGACATTCTGGAAACCCTGCTGGGCAATCTGCTGGAGGCGGTCGCCCCTGGCTCGCACAACGCCGGCAGTGCTGAGCATCGCCGCGGCGACCTGGCCGGCGCGGTCGGCACCATCGCCGACCAGCTGTATGCCACCATTGCCCAGTCACTGCTGGCCGCTGGACTGGAGAGGGGCGTCGAGGAAAGGGCGATGAGCACGGCGTGCGCCCTGCTGTGGGATCTCCCACGTATCAAGGAGCGGGCCCGCTGGAACCGGTTCGCATCGCTCCGCGACCCCGCGGTTTGGGATGCCTACCTTGTCGGGCGCTGCGGCCTCGACCCGGCGCAGTTGGCGGGTGCCGGTTTCGGGGCCCAGATCGATCTGGCCATTGCCCGGCGCGACATGGGCGAGTATGCGGCTTTCTTGGGGCAACTGGGCTGCGAGAAGTCAGGCTGTGGCCGCATTCTGGACTACCAGATGCAGCTGGTGATGAGCGCCTACCCAGGTTGGCGTGTGCTACTGTACCACGACGTGGCGCACTCGCTCACCCTGTCGAGCGAGGTAGGCGACGGGTGTCAGTCAAACCGCGCGCCGGTGCCCTTCCTGCCCCGTGCCATCGCCGAACTGGGCGCACGCTACTACCAGGCGGATCTGCACCCTGAGACCCGCGTCGGCGACGCCAATTTCCTGGACCATACCCACCGCGGGATTACTACCGGACAGACGGGGGTGATCGGCAGCGGCTGTCACCTGCTGCCATGCACCTTGGGCGGCCTGAGCGAGAAGGTGCAGCAGCGGCACCCGATCATCGGCGATGGGGTGTCGATCGGCACGGACGCGGGGCTGTTCGGTTCGGTCGGGGTCGGCGATCGATCGGTGATCGGCCCCAACACCGAGATCCACGGCCTGGTGGAGATCGGCCCCGACTGCCGCATTGGCGCGTCGGTGTTCGTCGGCACTATCCGCAGTGGCGACCGTCCGCCCGGCCGTGTCGTGCTCGGTCAGGGCGTGCGCGTCGGCGCGGGTACCATCATCGAGAACGAATCCGAGCTCGACCTGGTTATCCCCGGCAAAGCCGACATCCCAGCCCGCAGCCACGTCAACAACAACGGGTTTGGCAGCCCGCGGTACGTCGGCTGAGCCGCCCGGGCACCTGGAATCGGCGCCGACGGCCGGGCGCACGGGTTGGCGGCGCTGATCGCGCCCAACCCGTGCGCCTGCCCGGCCCTGGCGCTCAGTCGCCGACGGTCTTGATCACGGTCAGACGCAGGCCCACCTCTGACCACCGCTTGACGCCGTTATACAGGTTCAGGTTCACCCCGCCACTGACCACCAGACCCGGCTGGACTGTGTAATCGAGGTACGGCCGCAGGTCGATGTTGAGTTCGTCGCCGAACTGCTCGGTGGCCCCTTCGACCGACACGTCCAGGTAGCCGACCGTCTTCTCGTTCAGGACCTTGCTCGGTTCAATAAGGACCTCGAAGACCACGCCCTCGTCGGCGTAGCCTTTGAGCATGCCTATCTGGACCGCTGCGTCCACCGGCATGGTGCCCATCTCCATGCTCTGCATCATCCCGACGGACAGACCCAGTTTCTCCCGGTCGCCCAGGGGCGCCTTGAGGTGGCCCGTCAGCACCCTTTTCTCCCCCAGTGCCAGTTTGGCGCCAACCACCGCCGAGGAGAACGAACGGCCGCCGTCGCGAAGCGAGCCGAAGGTCGCGCGAGCGCCCACCTCGAGTCGCTGGTTCACCGCGTACTTGGCCATGGCGAAGACGTCGCTGGCATCGGCCAGGCTGCCCAGGTCGGTGTTGTTGAGCCCGGCATCGAAACCCATGGTGCGGGGCGCACCCGGCAGGACGTAATAGGGGTCGTAGGCCAACGGTGTGTGCAGCCGTGCAGCTCCCGGTGCCGGTGCGGCGGTGGAGTCCGTCTGTGCGGCTGCCGGACCCACGGTGAGCGCCATCAGGGCGGCGGCAAGAACCCATTGCCTGTGCATCGTGACTGTCTCCTTCCGGGAATCCCGGGTGATCTGGCGCCCAACGCTTTCGGGCGCTCGGGTACGCGCCATCGCGGCCTCACGCAGGGCCTCGCGGTTCGTTCACAACGGGCTGGGTGGGGCTCCCACCAGGGTCGTGAAGTCCCTTGTGGCCTGCCTGGTCCTGTGTATATACGAATCTCGGTATGCTACACTGTTCGTTTCTATTCAACCCCAAATACGGAGGCAGCGCGATGAAGTGGAACCGCGTTATCGTCATTCTGGCGGCGGCAGCGGCCCTGATGGTAGTGGGCTGCGGTGACGACAAGGACAGCCCCACAGGCAGCAACGACGGTGGTGGTGACAACCACGGCCTGGCAGGCACGACCATTTCGCAGTCCAATGTCGGTCAGGCCCAGGCGGTGGTGTTCCAGGGCCTCGGCACCGCCATGGCTAAGGGGCCGGGAACCCACAACGGCGCCAAGGGCGGCACGGTAACGATCTCCTACACCCTGGGCAAACCCGTACAGTCGATGAAGTACCGGCTCGTCTTCGATAACTACTCGGACGATGGCCAGGTGTACCTGGACGGCACGGTGCAGTACAACCTGTCTGGAACAACGATGCTGTACACGTTTGACTTGACCGTGTCGGGGGCCTACAGCGGCGTCATCAAGGGTGAAGTCTCAGCCGTCAACGGCGCGTACACGGGTTACTGGATCGTGAACGGCACGCGGATCAACTTT
>CAITNQ010000322.1 GCA_903893785.1 uncultured Gemmatimonadota bacterium | reverse complement strand
GCGGTACCAACCCACGCCGAGTTAGCCCCAACGGACGCCCGCCACAGGCTCAGGCACCGCTATTCCCCGCCGGCCCGCCGCCGGTCCCGACGGCGCCGTCCAGGCGACCACGCACCTGACCGGGACTGGCACGGCCGCGGGCCGCGACACCGGCCCACCGGGCGCTGACCTCAAGAGACGTTCGCCGCAGGTTCAGGCGCCGCCACTCCCCGGCCAGGCTGCCGCCGGTCCATGCCATGGCTGCGGTCAGGGCCTGCCAGTAGATTGTGGCCCGGTCCGGACCCGACGCTGCCACGACCGCCAACGGCTCGCCTGGGGCCGCCTATCCCCGCCTCTGGAGGAGGTATGTCCGTGAGACTATGGTATGACACCCCGGTTCCGGGTTGGCAGGACGCCCGCCAGCTATGGCGCCCGGCCAGCCATTTCGAGATTCGTCGGGACAACCCATGGTACCAAGCCCTGCCGGTGGGAAACGGCCGCCTCGGCGCAATGGTGTTCGGCGGCATCGGCACCGAACGCATCCAGTTGAATGAGGAAACGCTGCGGAGCGGCGGACCGACCGATCGGTCCAATCCTCAGGCGCTGGCCCTGCTGCCCGAGCTGCGACAGCTCCTGTTCGCTGGCCACTATGAGCAGGCCGGGCGCCTGATGCATACGCGCATGCTGGGCAATCCGCCCCAGGCGCACGACTACCAGACCCTGGGCGACCTCTGGCTCAGCGTCCCCGGGACCGACGCGGCGACGGACTACCACCGCGAGCTGGACCTGGAGACGGGCCTGGTAACGACGCGATTTCGGGTGGCTGATGTCTGGTACACACGTGAAGTGTTTGCCAGCCGTCCGGACGAGGTGATCGTCATCCACGTGGCCTGCTCGCGGGCAGGCGGTCTGGACCTGGCACTGGAGTTCGACCGGCCGCCGGACAACATCGCCTGGGCCGGCAGCAGTGAGGTGTGGACCGAAGGCGGGGACTCACTGGTCATCCGCGGCAACCGCCTGAAGTTTGTCGGCCGGGCGCAGATCAGGTGCGAAGGGGCCGTCGACCGGTTGGCGGCCGGGAGCGAGCCGACCCGACTGGAAGTAAGCCGAGCGCAGGAGGTAACCGTTCTGGTGGCCGCCTCCACCGGCTGGCGCGGCTTGAGCGATCAGACGGGCGATGCCGACGGTGAGTGCCGCGATCGGCTTGCGGCGCTGGCCGACCGCAGCTACAACGAGCTGCGTCAAGCCCACATCACCGACCACCGCCGCGCCTTCGGCCAGGTGCGGCTGCAGCTGGGCCCCAGCCGCGATGGCACGCCTACGGACCGGCGCCTGCAGGCCGTTCAGCGGGGCGAGCCGGACCCGGACCTGGCCGGCCTGTACTTCCAGTACGGGCGCTACCTCCTGCTGGCCAGCGCTCGCGGGGCCTGCTTCCCACCCCATCTGCAGGGCATCTGGAGCGAGAGCATCGTGCCGGTGTGGTTTGCCGGCATCTGGCTGAACCTGAACGAGCAGATGAATTACTGGCCGGCCGAAGTCGCGGGCCTGGGCGAGTGCCACCAGACGCTCTTCGGCCTGATGGAGCGACTGGTCGAACCCGCCACGCGGACAGCCCAAAGGCACTACGGGGCGCGCGGGTGGGCGGTCCACCTGATGACGGACGTGTACGGCTTCACCGAGACGGGCTATGCCCCGCACGGCGCCTGGCCGATGAGCGGCCCCTGGTTGTGCCGCCACCTGTGGGAGCACTACCTGTTCGGTGGCGACCGTGACTTCCTGGCCCGGCGCGCCTGGCCCCTGATGCGGGGAGCGGCGCTGTTCCTGCTGGACTTCCTGGTCGAAGCCCCGCCGGGAACGCCTGTGGCGGGTCGTCTGGTGGCCTGCCCGTCCCAGTCGCCCGAGAACGGCTTCCGACTGGCCGACGGGACGCATGGGTACCTCTGCTATGCCGCGACCGTGGATACGATGATCAGCCGCGACCTGTTCGCCAACTGCGTGGCCACCATCGATGCCCTTGATCTGCCCAACGAGGCGCCGCTGCGCGCCGAGTTAGCGGCGGCCCTGGACCGCATGCCGGCCTACCAGATCAGTCCACGCACCGGACGCCTGCAGGAGTGGGCCGAGGATTTCGAGGAACCGGAGCCCGGGCACCGCCATATGTCCCACTTCTATGCCTTCCATCCGGGCGACGAGGTGACGGCGGCGACCCATCCTGAGTTGGTGGCCGCCATCCGACGCTCGTTGTCCTTCCGCATGGAACATGGCGGCGGTTACACCGGCTGGAGCCGCGCCTGGGTGGTCAATCTGCTGGCCCGTCTGGGCGAGGGCGATCAGGCCGGCGAAGAGCTGCGGCAGCTGCTAGCCCTGTACACGCTGCCGAACCTGTTCGACCATCACCCTTACGGCGACGGCTGCGTGTTCCAGATCGACGGGAATTTCGGCGGCACGGCCGGTATCGCCGAGATGCTGCTGCAGTCCCATGAGGCGGCGGGCCCCGACCCGCTGGACCGCGTGCTGGCGCTCCTGCCGGCACTGCCGCGGTCCTGGTCCGAGGGCAGCGTTACAGGCCTGCGTGGCCGCGGCGGTTTCACCGTCGACATGCAGTGGTGCGCCGGCCGACTGGAGTCGGCCCGCGTGCATTCTGCCCTCGGGCATCGCTGCGTGTTGCGGACGCCCCGCGTGGTGTCTGTCTGGCACGACGGCGTCCGGGTGCCGACCGAGACGCTGGCGGCCGGGGACCTGGCCTTCGCGACCGAAACGGGGGCTACGTATGTGGTGGGGGATCAGGCTGGGTGATGTGCTTTCCGACCGGCTGCAGGGCCCTGCACTGGCGGGGTTCTGCAGCCAGGGCAGACGTGGCCGATGCCGGTTCCCGCTCCACAGCCCCCGTCACCTGCAAGCGCCGGTCGTTCGGGTGTCTCGTGGCGAACCGCCCCCGGACTCCGGCCGTCACATGACCGCTGTGCCGGGACCCCGTTATTCCACCGACCGCCGCACCAGGCGCAGGCCGACATCGCGATGGCCGGTACCGGCCACGGCGTAGTCGCGGAACGCAGATCGCGTCAACAGGAACTGGTTGGGGAATGACCCGCCGCGAACCACCCGGTGGTCGCCCACCTGGGGGCCGTTGGGATCGGTCTGGGCCCGGCTGCTGTACGGGCCATAGTAGTCCTGCACCCATTCGTACACATTGCCGTGCATGTCGTACAGGCCCCAGGGATTGGGGCGCCGGGTACCGACTGGCTGCGCTACCTCCAGGCCAAGATCCCAGGTGTTGTCGTAGTACCATGCGTACAGCGGCAGATACACCTCGTTGTCCCCGAACGACCACTCGCTGCGCGTCCCGGCACGGCAGGCGTATTCCCATTCGGCTTCGGTGGGCAACCGGTAGAGCGAATCGCCGGCCGCCGCGTTCAGCGCCTGGACCAGGCGCTGGGCGTCATCCCACGAGATGTACACTGCGGGACGCGCGCTGTCGGGCTGGACGTGTTCCTGCCCGTCCCATGGACGGGTGGCCATGACTGCCTGCCATTGCGCTTGCGTCAACTCACGGCGCGACAGCCAGAACCCTGTCGTCAAGGTGACCGAGTGCTGGGGCTGCTCATCGGGCCAGCCGAATAGCTCGTACTCGGGCGAACCCATGTCGAATACACCGGGCGGCACCCAGGCCAGGTCCAGGGACAGGCCACCCGGCAGCGGCACGGTCAGCGAGTCGCCGGCGAGATGGCCGCTGTTGTCGGTAGGCGGGGCCACCGGGGGGTTCTTTCCGCAGCCGGTCAGGGCCACTGCCAGCAGCACGGCCCACCTCACCGAACGCCCACACACGCGCGCCATGCGCTCTCCCTCTGGCTGGCTGCCGGTCCACCCCGGCGGACGTCAATGTAGGCAGTAGGCGCCTGAACGGCCACCCCAAGGGCAGGCCCGCCGCCGGCGCGGCCGACTTGACCGCCGACGCCTGGGTGGATACTGTCTCCACTCGGGGCACACCGCACGTTCTCCGGCCTGACGACGCGCACGCTCCCGGGACACCTAGTAGCGGTCGCGGGCAAGCGCCGCCTCGCTGCGGCACCCGGGCACGCTCCCGGGACACCTGGTAGCGGTCGCGGGCAAGCGCCGCCTCGCTGCGGCACCCGGGCACGCTCCCGGGACACCTGGTAGCGGTCGCGGGCAAGCACCGCTTCGCTGCGGCACCCGGGCGCGCTCGCGGGACACCAGGTCGCCGCGTGCAGGACCGGAGCGGGGCCTACTCTTGCGGTCCGAGGTCTGGACATGCCTGTCATTGTGTTCACCAACGGCTGCTTCGACGTTCTCCACCGCGGCCATGTCGAGCTGCTGACCCGCGCGCGAGCGCTGGGCGACCGCCTGGTGGTGGGGCTCAACAGTGATGCCTCGGTCCGGGCCCTGAAGGGCCCCGATCGGCCCTTCGTTTCCCAGGAAGACCGCGCCGCGGTTCTGCGCGGTCTGCGCAGTGTCGACGGGCTGGTGCTCTTCGACGAGCTGACGCCCATCCGGCTGATCGCCGAGTTGCATCCCGACGTTCTGGTCAAAGGGGGCGACTGGCCGGCCGATGGCATTGTCGGCGCCGAGTTAGTGCGCCGCTACGGTGGCCGCGTGGTATCACTGCCTCTCCTTGAGGGGTACGGGACGACCGCCCTGGCCGCCCGCATTGCGGCGCGCATGCACGCCACCGATACCGTCGATTCCCGCCCGCCGGTCCCAGGCGCCCGCCCCCCATGGCCTCAGGCCTGAAAGGCAGCGCCGAGTCCCTATTCAACGCCGGGTGCAACCACCTGGCCAAAGGCGATTCCCGTGCAGCCGAGGCGGCTTTCCGCCGCCTCCTCACCCAGTCACCCAACCATGCCGAGGCGCTGGCCAACCTGGGCCTGGTGCTGGACCAACAGGAGGCGTGGGAAGAGGCCGAGGTATGTTACCGCCGGGCTGCTTCCCTGGCACCTGAGTACCCGCAGGTGCACCTGAACCTTGGGGCTCTGATGACCGCCCGCAGACGCCTTGACGAAGCCGAGACCGCCTACCGCCAGGCCCTGGCTCTTGAGGCCAGCGCCGATGCGTGGACCGGCCTGGGGGCAGTGGCCGCCTGCCGCCAGTTGGACGGCGCTGCCGAGGCGTGTTACCGCCAGGCTCTCCGCCATGACGGGCAGCATGCATCGGCGCGCTTCAACCTGAGCTACATCCTGCTGCGCCACGGCTGCTTCGAGGAAGGGTGGGAGTGCTTCGAGGCCCGCCCCGCCGGTCGCGACCTAATGACGAGGTTCAACGGGCCGCGCTGGACCGGCGACGACCTGTCCGGCCGCGCCGTGGTGGTCGCCGGCGAAGGTGGCTACGGCGACGTGATCCAGTTCTGCCGCTACGGGCGGCAACTCCGGGCCAGGGGCGCGCGGTGGGTTGCCATGGTGTGTCAGGCAGCCCTGGTGCCCCTGCTGCGCCGGGTGCATGGACTGGACGAGGTGTGCCCCGACACTGCGCCGTTGGCGTGGCAGGACGCTGATGTATGGACCCCCCTGATGAGCCTGCCGGGCCTGTGCGGTACCCGGCTCGCCGATGTGCCGGCCCCCGTCCCCTATGTCGTGGCCGACCCGCAGGCAGTCGCCCATTGGGACGCCGCGCTGCCGGCCGGATTCCGGGTCGGATTGGTGTGGCGCGGCAATCCGCGCTTCCACAACGACGAGGCCCGGTCGCTGCCCAACCTGGCCACTCTGGCCCCGGTGCTGTCGCATCCCGAGGTGCGCTTTGTCAGCCTGCAGACCGGCCCGGCCGCCACGGAGGCCACAGTGCCGGGTATCGCCCGGGCCCTGGGCGGGCAACTGGGCGACTTCGCGGCAACGGCGGCCGTCGTCGCCAACCTGGATCTAGTCATCAGCGTCGATACGGCCGTGGCGCACCTGGCCGGCGCCATGGGTCGACCGTGCTGGGTGCTGCTGCCCGGTCACCTGCCCGACTGGCGCTGGCTGATCGACCGCGAGGACTCGCCCTGGTATCCCAGCCTGCGCCTCTTCCGGCAGCCACGGGACGGCAGTTGGGCGACGGTGGTGGAGGAGGTGGCAGCGGCGCTGGAGGCCCTGGTCGGGGCCGGCCCGGCAGCGCGTCTGCAGCCCACCGGTGTCAACCCGGCCCGACAGCCTCGGGCCGGCGGCAATACCAACCGGTAGCGCGCACCAGGACGGCAGCGGCCAGGACAGCCATGAAGGCCGCGCCGCCGAACACCCAGGTGGTGTCCCATCTGCCCAGGGCATAGCCAACCACCGGCATGCACACCACCCCGGCAATGGATTCGGCCATGTACCGACAAGCGATGTATGCTGACCGGTGTTCCGGCGGCGACAGGGCCAGGGGTACCAGGAAGAACATGCCCGCCAGCATTGAGCTGCCCACGGTGAGCAGACCGATGGTGGCCAGGGTGGTGCCATACCCATGGACGCGAGTGAAGAGCAGGATGGCCAAAGCGCCCACCAGGCCGCCGACACCGGCCGCGCGGCTTATTCCCCACCGGTCAGCAAACCAACCCTGCACCGGACCGAAGGCGATGGCCACCGCGCTGGCCACCACCGCCGCGTGCCCCACGAAAGCGTCGGTAAAGCCCGGTCGGCGCAGGGCCGTTGGCACGACGAAGGCGTACCCGGCGCTGAAGCAATACTTGGCCATGGCCGCCAGAAGGACCTGGATGAATACGCGGTCTCGCGCGATCACCTGGAGCGACTGCCGCAGCCCCGGCAGAGCCCGAGCCGTAGAGGTCTCTGTTCCGGGCAGCGGCCGGTACAGGGGATAGGCCAGGCAGCCGGCAGCCGCGAACAGCAGGCCAAGGCCACAGGCGAGGGCATAGCTCGACGGGAACACACAACTGGCCAGCAGCAGACTGAGCACGCCGCCGCCAAGAAGCCCCGGCCAGACCGCCGGCAGATCCGGCAATGCCGGTGATGCGCCCACGCCGCCCGGGCGCTGTGATGCGGCTCAGCAGATCGACCTGCAGCACCCCACCGACGGCCCCGGCCAGGCCGCTGACGGCGGTGACCGCCAGCAGCCCGCCCATGAACACCGGCAGCGTCGGTGCCTGGCCGGTGGCCAGCAGCAGCACCAGGGGCAGGAAGAGAAGTGGGTTCGCCAGATTCCACAGCAGCGTGGCCAGGGTGCGACGCCGGGCGCGGCCGCTCAGATGCGCCGCCACCAGCATGGCCGGGATGCCGATGGCATTGGCCACCGTCCCCAACATGCCAATCGCCAGGTCGCTGCCACCAAGGCGAACGACGATGGCCGGCGCCAACGCCGCCAGAGTCAAAGGGCCGGCGAAGGCCGTGACCAGACTCTGGGCGGTGTATAGCAGCGCGTTCGCCCGCTCGACGCGGGCCCGCACGGCGTCGCGCTGCCTCACTGCCGCAGGGCTCCACCAACGCTGGACGTCGGTGGCCGTCGGGCCGGGCAGCCCTGCATCGGCTCCTGTTCAGGCTGCGGCTTCGGTGGGCGCATGGGCGGCCGTCAGATGCTGAAGCGGGTGGCGCGCAGGAAACCCGGGTGAGCCATGATCCGCTCCAGTACTGCCTCGCTGACCGGGCGGTTCACCTTCAGCGCCGCTAGTGACTCACCGGTGCGCGGATCGTGCGGCGAGCGGATGTCGTCAATATTCACGCCCTCATCGGCCATGGCCTGGGTGATGGTGGCCAGCATGCCTGGCTGGTCGCGGTAAACCACCAGCACGCTGTGGCCCGTGGGCTCGAAATAGAGGCGGTCAAAATCGTTGATACGCGAGACCATGGGTACGCCTTCGGCGATCGTGCCGCGGACGCTGCATTGGTTGGATGTCCGGTGGCTGCTCTCCATCAGATCGATGGTGATGGAGTTACCATAGCCCTTGCTTTCGTCGGTCTCGCGGGTGACGTACACAATGCCCTTCTCGGCCAGGTACGCCGTGGCCTGCTGGTGGTCGAATAGCGGGTCGAAATCCGAGCTTAGGCCCAGCACCACCGACGACAGCAGCGCCTCCTGGTACCGGCGCAGGTCGCCGTAGAAGCTGGCCTCAATACGCTGGGGTTGCACTCCGGGGCCGACGAATCCGCGCGCCACCCGCGTCAGGTAGTAGACCAGCAGTTGGTAGCGTTCGTCCAGGCCGACCGGCAGGGCCCGGTTGACCACGAAGCTGGTTACTCCGCTGGCGAAATAGGCGATGGTCTGCTCCGCGGCCCGGCGCGCCGCGGTTAGGTTGGCCTCCTCGGTGCTGGCCCCCAGGTGCGGCAACATCAACTCGGCGACATCGGCAATGGTTTTGGCTCCCGGAGCATCCTTGGCGTACACGTCGGTGCAGTAACGCAACCCCCGGGCCACCTTGGCCGTCCGCAGATCGTCCTCAACCACAATGCCGGCGCGGGCGCAGTTGATCAGGAGCGCGCCGGGCTTCATCCGCTCCAGGAGCGACGTCCCCACCAGGCCGCGGGTTTCGTCCGTCTCGGGCACGTGCAGCGACACCACATCGGCGCCAGCGAAAAGGTCGGGCAGGGCGCACAGTTCCACGTCGAGTTCGCGGGCCCGCTGCTCGGAGAGCACCGGGTCGTAAGCCAGGACACGCACGTCGAAGCCCGCCAGCCGACGGACAACCAGTTGGCCGATATTGCCCAGGCCCACGATGCCCACGGTCTTGCCGGTCAATTCGCGTCCCATCAGGGCATTCTTGTGCCACTCCCCGGCGCGCGTCGTGTTGTCGCCGCATACCACGTGGCGGTACGCGGCCAGGATGAGCGTAACCACCTCTTCGGCGACCGCGTTGGCATTGGCCCCCGGCGTGTTCATCACGTCGACGCCGCGGCGGCGGGCATGTTTGGTGTCAATGGTGTCGTACCCGGCACCGGCACGAACCACAAGCTTGAGCTCCGGCAGAAGATCGAGGATGCCGGCGTCCACCTTCTCGCTGCGAACGATGAGCGCCGCGGCATCGGCGTGCAACCGGGCCAGTTCGGCCAGCGGCGAGGCGACGCTCTGGACCACGTCAAAGCCGTGGGCTTGAAGGGTATCTGCAGCGATGGTGTCCAGTTGCGTCGGGATCAATACTTTGCGCATGTGGTCCTCGGAAAGACGTCACCGGGGGCGGCGGCGGTCTCAGAACTGGAGTTGTAGAAACTCTTCGTAGCGATGGAAGGACAGAACGGTGAAAGGCGCCACGGACGACAGCTCCTTGTCGTCCACCGTGCCGGTGCAGTTATAGCGGCACACGGCAAACTGCCACCGGGTGCCCGGATCCGGCGGCCCCTGAACGCCCAGGGCCGGCCACGGCAGGCAGATTTCCACCGACCAGGCATGCTGATCGGGGAACGCCGCGGTGGCAAACAGCGCCTGACTCCGGTGGGCCAGTGCTGTCTCGAAAGGGGTGCGCTTCTCCAAGAAGGCGGCGCGGTCCTCGATGTACAGATCCATCAGGTACCCGTTAGGGGTCACATGGATCTCCCAGTAGTCGGACCGCGACAACCCCGGTTTGACGAAGAACTCGACCACGTCGCCCAACGTCCACATCTTCTGGTCGTGCGCCGTAGCGCCGGAGAAGATGTCGCTGTCTTCCAGCCAGGTATAGAACCACAGGCCGCGCGCCGAACAGCCCACGCGTGCCTGGCCGCGTTCGCGGGGCAGGGCATCCAGCCCCAACCAGGCCTGGCGGAACGGCAACACCTCGCTGCCGGCGTACTTCTCGGGGCCGGCCTGGCCCAGTTCCCCCATGGCGTCACTTACGCGCGTGCACCTCACGATCGCTGTATCCATATGCCCTCGAGGTTGCGGGAATGCAGAACATAGCGCCAACAGCCGCCGGTCCGTCAAGGGGGAGCTTGACAACCGACCGCATCGCCCGCTGTATTTGCCGGCCCGCCGTCCCTCTTGGGCAACCCACGGAGCCGACGGCACGCAGGGGCCGCCAACCCTGGCGACCGCCGCTGGCTGGGAGGCTGCCATGACGTCCCGCGGTCCGACTGACGGCGAACAGATTCTCGCCCGCGTGGCCCGCCACACCGGCACCTGGAACGCGCCACCTGCCGCGGTCCCGACGACGGCCATGCCGGACGGTCCGCTGCTGGGCAACGGCGACCTGGGTGTCGTGGTCGCCGGCCCTGCCGACGCCCTGCGCTGTCATCTGGGCAAGAACGACTTTTGGACGCGCACTCACGGTGACGCCAGCATCATCACGGTGGGTACGCTGTGCTGGGAGTGCCCCGCCCTTCCGGGGGCGACCTATCGGCTTGAGCAGCACCTTGCCGAAGCCACGGTCACCGGCCAGTTCCAGTGCGACTCAGGAACGCTGACGGTCCGTGCCTGGGTGGCGGCCCGGGCCAATATACTGGTTGTCGAGCTGGCCTGGACCGGTGACCAACCGTTGGCCACGACGCTGCGGTATGTACCGGGGACGTGGCCGGCCGCCGATCCGGCGGCAACCTGCCCTTCCGCCACCGGAGCCTGCCACCAGGCCGGCTCGGGCTGGCCAGCGCCGTGGCACTCTGACCCCGACCATGACAGCACGGCTGCCCATGCCTGTCTGTGGGCGCAGCGCCGGGCCGACGATCTCCCGGGCGCACCTCGGCGCGTTGCCGTCGTGGCACGTGTAATGGGTGCGGCCGCCCTGCCCGCCGGACCCGAGCACCTCGCGCTCAGTTTGGACAGCGGCGCCCGGGTCACGGTGGCCGCGGTGGTCTTGAGCGACCTCGACGACAGCGACTGCCTGGCCGCGGCGTGGCGCCAGGCTGCGGCCCTCGATGCCGACAGGCTGACGGCCCACGCCGCCGCCCACCGGCGGTGGTGGCGCGACTTCTGGCAACGCTCGGGCCTGGAGCTTGACGACGCGGTACTCGAGCGGCACTGGTACGGGGCCCTGTACGTGCTGGGCTCGTGCTCACGCCCGGGCAAGGTAGCCCCGGGCCTGTGGGGCAACTGGGTAACCACCGACCGCCCCAACTGGCATGGCGACTTCCACCTGAACTACAACTTCCAGGCCCCCTATTACCTGGCGTACGCCTCCGGCCACGCCGACCTGGCGTTGCCCTTTTACCAGGCCATGGCCGAAGCGCGGCCCCAAGCCGAGCGTATGGCCGCCCGCCACGGTTGGTCGGGGTTGCACTTCCCGGTGTGCATCGGCCCCTGGGGTCTATCACCCGAAGATCCGGACCAGGACTGGGGGCAACGCTCCAACGCCGCTTATGCGGCCCTGCTGTTTGTCTGGCACTGGCACTACACCCGTGACCAAGCCTTCCTCGAAACGCAGGCGTACCCCTTCGTACGCGACGTGGCGGCTTTCTGGGAGGGGTACCTGACGCCGGAGAAGGGCCGCTACGTCGTCCGCGGCGATGCCATCCACGAAGGCTCAGGTGAAGATACCAACCCCATTCTGAGCCTGGGCCTGCTGCGCGCCCTGCTGGCCGCTGCCCTGGAAATGAGCGCCGCGCTGGGCTGTGACGCGGACCGACGGGTGACCTGGGGCCGCCTGCTGTCGCACCTGGGCCCTTTTCCGCAGCAGCAGCGCGCCGGCGTTACCGTGTTCCGCTACAGTGAGACGGGCATGGGCTGGTGTGACAGCAACACCCTGGGCATCCAGCACATCTTCCCGGCCGGCGCCATCGGCCTGGATGCCGATCCCCAGTTGCTGGGGCTGTGCCACCGGACCATCGAAGCCATGGCCCGCTGGTCTGACTTCAACGGCCTGTCATCGTGGTACACGGCGTGTGCCCGGGTGGGCTACGATCCGGACACGCTGCTGGCGCGTCTGCGCCAGGAATGCCAGCAGCAGGCCCGCGCGAATCTCCTGCTCTACTACGGGGGAGGCGGGATCGAATCGGTGGGCGGTTTCCTGGCTTTGTGCGAGATGATGCTGCAGAGCCACGACGGTATGCTGCGCCTCTTCCCCTGCTGGCCCGCCGACCGTCCGGCCCGCTTCTGGCAGCTGCGGGCCCGCGGCGCCTTCAGGGTGAGCGCCGCCTGGCAGCAGGGCCGCGTCGCGGATCTGAACTTGCACAGCGAGCAGGGGCAGGGGTGTTCGCTGGTGAACCCATGGCCGGGCCAAGCCGTCCAGATACGCCGCGCCGATGCCCCACCCACAGTCATAACCGGCCCGCTGCTGAGATTCGCCACCACGGCCGGTGAAACCCTCGAACTGGGCCCCGCGCCGGCGGACCGAAAGGAGCCTTCCCTTGATCACCCAATGGCTGCAGCGCGTATCGGCACAGCGGCTGCGCGACGACCTCTTCTACCTGAGCCGCGACCCGCTGCCTTACCGGAAGATCAACTACACGCGCCCGGGGCAGACGCGTAACTCGCTGGAGGAGGCCGACGCGTTCATCGGCCAACAGTTGGCCGCCGCCGCGTACGAGGTCCGCAGCACCCGGTACCCGGTGCAGGCTTTCCGCTGCGACAGCAGCAAACCCCTGCACCACTGGTATGCCACCCCCGATCCAGCCGATCCCTGGGTCGAGGTGGCCAATCTGGAAGCGACGCTGCCCGGGCATGAATGCCCGGACGAGATCATCCAGTTGGTGTCGCACAAAGACTCGATGAGCTGGATCGACTCGCCCGGAGCGCACGACAACACCACCGGCACAGTCGCCAACCTGGAGCTGGCGCGGGTGCTCAGCGGTTGTCGTCTGCGCCGTACCGTGCGCTGGCTCTTCTGCAACGAGGAGCACACGCCCTGGACCAGCCTATTTGCGGCTCAGGAGGCCAAGGCGCGGGGCGATCGGCTCATGGCGGTGCTCAACGTCGACGGACTGGACGGCAAACCGGACGCGGAAGCCCAGGCCGGGCGCCTGCTGCATGTCGTTGGGTACAGCACCGAGGAGGGACGACCGCTGGCCGAGTTGATCGCCGCGACGGCCAAGCGCGCGGGGTTGGCCCTGGAGGTTACGGTCTTCCGCAAAGAACCCGTCAACGACGACGACGGCATGTTCATTCGCGCCGGGTACCCGACCACGGTGATGAATTCGGGTTCGTTCCCGTACGGCGACGCCGAGTACCACCTGCCTGGTGACGGCCCTGAGCGGGTGAACATCGAGAACCTCCGGCAGAGCACCCAACTGCTGCTGGCCGCGATTTGGGAGTTGGATCAGCAGGCCAGTTTCACGCTCTGAAACGTCGGTGCGCGTGGGCGCCGGACCCATGGCGCGTGGGTCGGCGCCAACACGCGACGTCGTGGGCCCGCTGCGGACGCGGGCGGCGGCGGCCGACCACGCCCGTCTTCGGGAACAGCGTCGCCGAGCGTCGGCCAGCCCCTGTTCGGGTCGGCGGCCGCCCGGCGACAGATCGGAGCCGCATACGCGCCCCGGCCGGACGTGGCGCGCCGAGCCGGTCAAGGAAGCCGGGCGGCCGCGGTGATGACAACTTCCCGTGGTTCCTCGCCCCGCTCCAGCATCACCCAGCCGATCCCATCGCCGGGTGCCCACCGGCAAGCCACCGCCACGCCGCCGTCCGTCACCACCGGTGCCGCCGGCGCCCAGAAGCGCACCCAGGCGCGGCCAGGTCCGGCCAACTGCAGGTGTGCCGCCGCCGGCGTGCACCGGCTTCCAAGCAGCCGCAACCCGACCGAGTCGATCACGAAGGGAGTCGTCGGAGGCTGTTCAGACCGGGTGATGTGCAGCCGATGCCGGCCGGGCCCCAGGAATGGCTCCGGGACCTTGCAGACTCCGGCCTGTTCCTGACCGTCGACGGCGAAGCGACTGACCCACGCGCCGACGCCATCGACACAGATGTCCCAGGTGCCGCCCCGGTACGGCAGGTTCTCCAAGTGCACGGTTTCGGCCTGATCAGCGGGCACGAAGACCAGTCCACCGGGCTCCTCCCAGATACCCACCGCACCACTGAGCAGAGCTTCAGACCACCCGGTCGACGACCAACCGAACCAGTAGGCTCCCTCAGATACCTGGTCCGGAGTCATGTCCCGCCACATGTCGACCATCTCGCGGGCGCAATGGAACCACCGGTACTGCCGCCCCATCACCTCGAGGACCGCGGCCAATCCGCGCCGGTGGTTGCCCCGCCGCATGGCCTTGGCCATCAGGTGATCCCACAGGGGCCAGTGCAGTCGCTCATAGGCCGATGGGTAGGCGCTGTCGGTGGCCACGCCGCGGATCCCCGGGAAACTCAGGTCGAGTTGGTGCGCCAGCAGGTGCGCGGCCACTTCAGGTTCGCGGCCATCGAGGAGTTCGTGACCGAAACAGCCCTGCCAGGGGGTCATGGCCCAGCTGGTGTACGTGCGCAAGGGCGTCAACGTGTCCGGGAACACGGCGTCGCAGATAGCGCCGGTCTCGGCGTCGAAGAACAGCTCGAGGTAACACGAACGGATGCGTTCGGCCGTGATCCGCAACTGGCGCCCTAGCTGGCTTTCGCCCAGGCGGCAGGCCAGGCCCTCCCACCAGCGAAGGGCCTCGTACCAAAGGCCGGTCTCTGTGGCCGGGTATGTCAGTCCCTTGCGCCCGCTGTCCAACGGCGGCCAGTCGGAGAATATGCCCCGGCAGACGATCAGCCCCAACCTGGGGTCCGCCTGGCGCAACATGACCCTCAGCATGTGCGTGCACTTGGGGGCAAGGCGCTGGAGCATGGCTTCGTCACCCGTGCGGGCCACCCACTGAGCCGCCACGATCAGGTACATGAAGTCGTCCAGGTCCCAGCGCCGGAACAGCAGGGCCGGGCTCAGGTCGAAATCCGTAATGTGGTAGATCTGCCCGTCGAGCTGGAACTGGTGCAGCCAGTGCTCCAGGTAGCGCGGAACCATGTCCGGATCGCCCAGACGGGCCATCGGCGAGGCGATCATCAGCTGATCCCACCCGCCGGTGACGGCCCCGTCGTGGGGTCGCGACCGCATCAGGGCGAAACCCGTCTTGAGGCTCTCAAGGAACAGCGGTATCTGGACCAATGCCTCCGACAGCTCGGGGTGACTAGGCAGCTGCAGACGGGGGCTGCGCGCCGCCACCTGGGAGAAGCGGAACCGTTGGCGCTGGCCGGCCCGTTGACTCCCCTCGCGTCCGGCCGCCAATTCCGCCAGGGCCCCGTCGCGCGTGCTGCCCAACCCGACAACCAGCTCGACCTCGCCCAGCGCCTCGAAGGCGTGCCGGAACCCCTCTTGAGCAGCGCCGCCCCGCGTCCAGGACTCGTAGGCAATGTAGTCGGCGGACCCGGGTTCGTGCCGGACCGGGGTCACGCTGTAGCGCACCTCGCCACGCGCACCCATGGCCACCCAGCAGGTGATGGTCTTGGCCGTCTGTCCCTGGGCTACCTCCTGCCACTCGGTGCCTATATAGTCGCGCGCCTCCTCGTCGCTGAAGCCCTCGTAGTCGCGCGGCCTTTCCTGTCGCTTGTCGGCCCGGGTGTCGACGATCTGGAACAGGACGCATTGCTCGTCGGCCTGCCACCCGTGTCGAGTCAACTGGCGCGCGCCGTGGTATTGCCAGGGCCGCAGGCGCGAATCATCAAGCACCCAGCCGACGGTCTGCCCCGGCGCCGCCAGGGTGAACCACATGCGATCGTCACACAGCAGGCCGCTCGAACGCTCCTGGGGGTCGTCGGCGCGGTGGTTGTCGTATCCGTACGGAGTCAGCGTTACCTGATCAAAGGCGTGCCGCCGATCGGCGACGCGGGCGTCGAGGAAACCGTGGTCAAAGAGACGCTCAGAGGACATCCCGGCGGTGCGCTGGAAGGCGCTGAGCATTTCCAGGGTGGGCCCGACCTGTTGCAGGCGGACGGCGTTCAACCCATCCGAGAGTACCCAACGCTGGTGCGGCAGGCCGCCGCGGCAGCGCAGGCCGAGGCCTTCGGGACTGAGTTCGCACACGACCTGGGGCCGGTCGCGCTCGGGGCTCACGTCGGTGGCGTGGCGGTGGAACTGCTCGTAGTAGACCAGCGTCGGATCGCCGTCGAAGGGACCGTCCGGAGCGTCGAAGAGCACCGCGCAGTTGTTCAGCCAGCACAGCGTGAAGTCGTGTTTGAAGCCGGTCTTGAGGCGGGCGGCGTATTCGGCCAGCGTGAGGTGTCCGTCGCGCTCGGGGTCCACGTCCCAGCGACCGGACTGCAGGTTCAGGCGCGTGTGCGGCCAACGCTGCAGGACTTCGCTGACGGTCATTTCGGGCCGCAGCACGAGCTTCCTGACCGGCGGCCCGGACGGCGCCGCGGCGGATGTGGGCGTAGAGGTCACGGCAGTCCCTTCCCATGGCTGGGGGTACAGGCAGTGCGGCCGGTCCGGCCGTCCTCACCGATCAGACAGCATTCCATCGTTCCCGTAGCGTCCGTGTCGGTGGGCGGTGTCGATCAGGGCCTGGACGTTCTCGGGGGGCGTCTCGGCGACCAGGGCGCAGCCGGGGCCAAGTACAAAGCCGCCGCCCGGACCCATGGTGGCCAGTGCCTGGCGGCTGGCGGCGGCCACCTCCGTCGGAGTGCCGAGGGCGAGCACCTGGGCCGGGTCGACCATGCCGAGCACCGTCGTGGTGGCGGCCGCCGCCTTCGCCGCCGCCAGTTCGGTACGCGGGTCCAGTTCCAGGAAGGCAGCGCCGGTGGCGACCATTTCCGGCAGTACGGCGGTCGTCCGGCCACACTGGTGCAGTCCGGCAGCATAGCCCTCGGCGCGCCGGTGCCCGAAGAAGGCGCGCAACCGCGGCCAAGCCCACTGGCGGTAAAGGGCCGGCGAGACGACATCCGGCCCCAACTCGCCGATGCAGGTGCCGTGGGCCCCGGCAGCGCGCAAGGCCAGAGCATAGCGCTCGGTGGCCGCCAGGCAGTGATCGAGCAGCTGCGCGAGCGGCCTGGCACTGGCCGGATCGACTAGATCCATCAGCAAGCTCTCGTAACCGCGCAGGCAGGCGGCCAAGGCCAGCGGCGCCTGATCGGCGCGGCCCATGATGAACACCTGATCGCCCAGTTCGGCGCGCAACCGACGCACGGCGTACAGCACGCGAGCCAGCGGCGGGCAGCGCTCTGGATCCGGCAGGACCAGGCGGTCCAGGTCGGCCCAGCAGGTAATGACCGGCGCCACCACCCGTGGCGCCGCATGCGTGCTGTAGCCGACGCCGCAGCCGAGGGCTTCTGCCATGGCCGTAGTACCGGATTCGACCAGCAGCATGTCGTGCCCGAAGCGGCGCCAGGCCAGCAGTTGGGCCTCGGCCAGCAGATCGCCGTCGCGCAACCCGTCGGTCAGTGAGTGGCCCGCCAGGCGCGCGGCCATCAGGAAATTGTGCAGCGCGACGGGCACGCGGTCCGGGACGCCGCCGGCAATGACCTGCAGGACACGGTCCAGCGAGGTCAACGCAGTTCGTCCACAGGGCGGAGTTGGACGACCACATCGCGGCCATCCAACGGGCAACTGAAGCGAACGAAGCGCGTGTCCATGTCGCGTCGCACGCCGAAGGGCACCGGCATGTCGCCGTGTTGCACCGCGACCACCTCGGTTTCGTCCTCCAAGGGCAGGCGGTAATGCGCCCGAGCGCCGACCGCGCTGCAGCGCAGACGGATCAGATTGGCCTGAGTATCGCGGTAGCAGTCCCAGTCAAGGCGTCGGGCGCCGGGCAGCGTGAGGCTAACGCCCACATCGCGGTCCAGCCAGCTGTTGGCGGCGCTGTGACGCCAACCGGTGAACGGTGCGCCACCGGTCCGCGCCTGCCGAAGTTCGGCCCAGAGAGCCTGGTCGCGGCGGTAAGGGAACGCCGGCGCGATGGCGATCTCGCCGAAACCAGGCGACAGGGGGCGGATGCCAAAGAGCCCCTCAACCACCGACGCGATGTGGGCCGTGGCCGAGATGCCGTACCGATCACGGTGGTAGCTGGTCCCGGCGCCGTTTTCGCCGGCGCTGCCATCCGGGTAATACCACTCCAGGCAGTCCCCATCGCGCCCTATCGCCTCGCTGCGCCGCCGAACGGCGTCCATGACCGTGTCGATCAGGCCCACGCGGCCCAGCAGCGCCACCGAGGAAGCATAGGGGCTGTCCCAGCAGCCGCCCAGCAGGAAGCGATCCATGCCGAAGGCGTGGAAATGACACGCTGTTGACGCCCCATACCAGCGGTAGAATGGGTAGGTGATGGGCAGCGGGAACACGTGCCGGTCGCGCAGGACGTGCTCGACAACCCGAGCCACGCTGCGCTGGCGTTCGGGGATTCGGCACACTTCGTCGGCGTAGTAGGGGATGATGAACAACTCGCGGCTGTCCTCGCACTCGCCGTTGACGCTGAAGTACCACTGCCGGTTGAAGGCGTCGTGCTGCAGGTAGTAGTATCCCCGACGCTCGCTGTACGCCTCGTCCTCCAACCGGGCCGAGAGGGCGTTGGCCCGTTGGCGCATGTCGCCGGCCCCAGGCAGATCGCGGGCTTCGCCGAAGGTGGCCATGGCCTCAAGCAGGGCGCAGCAGGCCATGCTGGCGCCCAGGGGTTTGCTGTGCGGGCTCAGGTTGTGGGGGAAGTGCTCTGGCTCGCCGATGAAGAAACCCCAGAAGGTCTGCAGGAAACCGTCACCGGTGGCGTCCGCCGAGATCTGGTCGATCAGGCCCGTGCCCAGGGCATCATAGGCGCGGAAAGCCCAGCGCACGAAGGCCTGGGCTTGCAGCCAATGGCGCCGCAGGTGATCGACATCGGCCGCGTAACGGAAGCGCTCGGCAGCGTATTTGGCGAACTGGCCCACATGGATGCCGCGCTGATCACGCCGGTACACGCACACCAGGTGGCCGTCGACCGGGTCGAGTTGCTCGCCGAAGACGTTGTCGGACACCGCCTCGTCCAAGTGGCGTTCCATGCCCCACAGGTACGCCGTCATCTTGCTGATGTGATCGTAGTCGCGCGGGTCCCACATCGGGCACCGGTTGTACTGCCCGTCGCTGACGGCGATGTAGCCGTCGCGACCGGTGCACTGGTGGGCCAGGGCTCGCAGATCGTCAACCAGGCGCACGGCCAGTGCGAAGGACTCATTAAGGTGCCTCAGCGGCGTACGCAGGCCGACAAAGGCGGGGCTTGTCTCAGGCATGGGCACCTCCCGGCCACTGGGCCGCAGATGAAGGGAGTTCGCGAAAGGTCACGTCGTTCCGTCTGGCGCGGTCGCCGGCGCGGACGCCAGCAGGCTGACCGGGCCGAGCAGACCGCTCCACATCGCCGAGACCGGCGCCTGGGTCAACGGCGGGGGCCCCTCGCCTCGCGTCAGGGTGAGGAAGTTGGCCAAGCCATTGGTGACCGTGACCTCCAGCGTGTTGCGGCCCGGGACCAGGGCCCCGGTGGCCTCGAAGCAGAAAGGCCGCCAGATCCGCGACCCCAGATCGCGGCCGTTGAGCACCGCGGCCGCCGCCTGCTCCACGCGCCCCAGGTCGAGCCAGCAACGGCCCGCGGGCGGGGGGTCGACCAAGGAAAAGACACAGCGGTAACGGGCGGAACCGGAGAACGCCCCCAAGCCAAGGCGCCACCAGGGAACCAGGGCGCTCGACGGCCCCAGAAAACGGGGCCGGAGGTCAAAGCATCGGTCGTGCGGTTCCAGATACGGGTTGCCTTGGTTGGGGAGGAATTCCACCCACCACTGGCCCTCCACCCGCCGCCATGGCTGGCGCGGGCCGGCGGCGGCCCGCACCTCGCCCCGGTCCGCGCGACAGAAAACGACGGCGCAAGCCTCGAAGGGTTCGAACTCCAGGTCAAACCAGGTGCCGCCATCGGCCACCGAGCGGGCCACCAGCGCAGTGGGCGGTTCGCCCTCGAAGCCCCACCTTTCGGCCCCCCCCATCGCGCGGAGCCATACCCGCCGGCGCTCCACCCGGTCGGACTGGCTGGCCAGGAAGAAAACCTCGGTGCCATCGGCCAGGCGTCGTCGTTGCGCGTGGATGTTGCGCTCGGCGCCCAGGTCCGCATCGGGTTCCAGACGCACATCGCGACGCAGGCCGGCAAGCAGGCCCGACACGTCGTCGCCGGCGGAACGCAGGCCGGCCCGCTGCAGGCGCGCGACTTCAGCGGCCAGTTCATCATCACTGCCATCGCCCCACGCAGCTGCCGGCAGTCGACCGCCGGCAACCACCGCCACTCCGTGTTCCGCCGCGGCCACCAGGTGGCGCACGGTGCTCGCCCTGGCAGTAGTGGTATCCGGTAACAGGAGCGCCTGGTACGAGGCCGAACCGACCCGCAGCGCCTGATCCGCCAACTGGGCGGCGGCCAGGGCTTCCTCATCGATGAAATCGAAATCGATCTGATGCTCCACCAGAAGCGCGGACAGCGCTTCCACCTGCTGCCGCAGTCGCTCCAGGGCCGGCATGGCCGGCATGGTCTGGCCGGGGGGTTTGGGCCATACCCCGCCGGGGTACACGGTCTCGGCCCAGACCGTAGCCGTCGGGTACAGCACCGCCACCGAGGCGATGCGGGTACCGGCCTGCAGCAACTCGCTCAGACGCCCCACATAATCGCTGAACAAGCCGAAGTAGCGCCACAGCGGGGTCTGCCAAGAGATAGGTGGGTGCAGCACCCCGGCCAGTGTTTCGTCCGGCGTGCTGTAGGCGATGTGCAGCACCATCAGGTCAACGCCGTTGACCGCCAGCCAATGCCACATCCAGCGCAGCTGCTCGTACGTCCAGTGAGGCCCAAGGCCTGCGTACACCTCCACCAGCGTTCGCGACCGGTCCGCCAGACGAGCCGCCGATGATGCCAGGCGCAACTCACTGGCCGGCATGCGCCCGGCGCCGGCGGTCCAGTCCACGCCCGGGACGCCCAGGGCTGCCAAGATGCGCAGAGGGTCAGGTTGCCAAAGGACCCCGGCGGACAACCCCCATGGCCAGTTCTGCCACACGTGACCACCGAAGTCCAAGCCGTGCTGCTCGCACCACTGCCGCTGGACGTCGAAGAAGCGCTCAATGTAGAGTCGCGAAAGGACATCATGGAAATCGCAGCGGAAAGCTGCGTCACCGGGCCCGGTGGCGGTGAACAAGGCGGCCAGTCGCGGGCGCGGATCATACCCCTTGCGTCGAGCGAACTCGTCGACGAAGTCGGCACACCAACCCGGCGGCTCGAAGAGCGCGGGCTCGTCGGTGAATACCCCCGAGATGGTCCGGCCCATGGCGTGCGGCAGATGGGCGGCATACTGGGCGTGGGTTTCGGCGACGAAACGCGCCGTGGCCGTGCGGTCCAGGCGGTTGACCTCGCCCCGGCCGAAGCCCTGCGCCAGGGCCGGCACGCCCTGACGCCCTGGCGTTGAGCCCACGCGCACCAGCAGCAGGGACCCGGGAGCCCAGGGCGGCCCGAGGTTCGCCCAGGCATCGGCGGGCACGGCGACGCCATCGGGCAGCGAGAAAACCGCCACCAACCCCTCTTCGGCCAGGGCATCACCAGGGGCTGCGTTGAGGGTGTGGGCCTGCAGCCCCACGGACGCAAGACCCGGTTCGGACGGCAGCCGCATGGCCACCGAACCGCTGGGGCAGGCGCACTCGTCGCCGATCCAGAGCCGCACGCCGCGCGCCTGGGCCTGGGCGCACAGACCGTCCAGCATGTCCCACCAGCGCGGGCGCAGGTAGGCTTCGGAAACATCGTACATGGGGATCAGACAGACGACCTGGACTCGCTGGCGCACGAACTCGTCCAACTGGCGTCCCAACTCATCCGGCGCAAATGGCGCCGAGCCGTTGAGCAACCAGAACGGCACCGGGCGCGACAGGGCCCGTGGCTCACGCCAGCGCGCCGCCAACGCCTGCAGGGTCTCGGCCTTACCATCGACGCTTCGGGTGCAGGGGCTCTCCACGGCAGCGACTCCAGGCCACGTGGTGGGTGAGCAACGGCCAGGGGCAGCGATCAACCGCCGGTCCCGGACCGGCCGCCGATGGCGGCAACGACGGACTCGGGCACGCGGCAGGCCGAAGGCCAGGCCCGGGCGCTAGAGCAGAGCGCGCAGCAGCGCCAGGTAATGGCAATACTGCGCGTAAGAGGTTTCGCGCGGAACCGCGTGATCGCAGCCCGGAACATAACCGCCCGCCCGCACCACCGGCCCGATCTCGTGCTCGAGATGCCACTCCAACTGGCCGGGTGGGGCTGACAGCAGGCGCTTGTCGACGCCGCCGATGAAGGCCAGCCCCGGGTGGCGCTGACGCAACTGGGCCACCTTCATGCCCGCCTGCACCTCGACCGGGCTGAAGCCAGTCACGCCGACTTCCTCGAACCACGGCACCAGGGCGCGGAAGTCACCGTCGGTGTCCACCAGCACGTGGCGGACACCCCGCGCCTTGAGCAACCCCACCACGCGTCGGTAGTGGGGCGCCAGGAACTGGCGGAACATCGCCGCTCCGATGAAGGAGCCGTTCTTGTATGCGATGTCCTCACCGATGATGAAGTAGTCGATCTCGATGCACGCCGTGGCTTCCTCAATCATCGCCGCCTGGAACTCCTCCCAGTGCCGCCCCATGGCCTCAAGCAGCTGGGGTTGGTCGACGAACGCGAGGAGATGCCCCTCCGGTCCGAGCAACTGCCTGGGGTAGCCGAAGAAACCGCTCATCCACGAACGCACGGCGCAGCGCCCGGCGGCTTGAGCTTCGCGCAGCGCTGCCAGGTGGGCGGGCGCGGCGGCGAGGCGCTGGGGGCCGGGGACCAGGCGCGCAGCGTACTCCTCCCAGTCGCCTGCGGTGGCCACCGGCGCCTGGATGACGTGCTGGAACGAGATGCGTGTTGACCGCTCGACCAGCGAGCCGTCGGCCAGGCGCTCCACGCGGCTGTCGGGGCGTTCCTCGATCACCGCGGCCGGAAAGGGAGGATCGGGCGTCTCCACCCAAGCGATGGCCCGCAGATCGTCGAAACCGAAGTGGGCATGGAAGTCGGCGCCCGGGGGGAAACCCTCGCGCTCCCAACGAGGCAGGTCTTCCGGACCCACGGTCTCCTGGAACGGAGCCCGATCCACGGGCTGTCCCGCCAAGGTGCGGAGCCAACGTTCGCGGGTCGTCAACAGGGGCACGCGGTCGGTCATCTCAGGGGTCGCCTATCAGAGAGGTGGTCAGGGGGGCCGCGGGCAGGTGCCACTGTTTGCGCGCCACGACCGGCCCTGGCTGCAAGCGGTCGACAGGGACATCATAGCCGGGGCTGTCGAAGTCCACCGCGCCGTCGATCAACGCCTTTTCCAGCCCTGCGGGACCCCAGACCAGCACTACCAGGCCGTCCCCGTCGATGGTGCAGGACTGCTGTCCCCGGTAAACCGTACCGCGCATCCGCTGCCGCGATCGCGCCATGGCCAACAGCCAGCAGGTGCCGGGACGTTCGTCGCTGCGGTACACGCGCCAGTATGCATCGCCCAGGTCGATGCGGAGGTCCCCGCGGCCGTCGGCGTGGGCTCGTACCAGGTCGGCCAACTGCTCCTGCGGATCCAGTCCGGGCAGGTACACAACCCCTGCGCCCGGGACCTGCGCGGCCCAAACCTCCCCTTCGCTATCCAGACGCGGTTCCGCCGCCAGACAGCGCAGCGGGTAGGCAAAGTCAACCCGGGTCGGCCGTTGGTACGCCACCAGGTCACCGGCCGAGGCCACCGCCGCCGGGGCGCGGAGTTGCTCCCGCACGCGCTGCAGATAGGCTGCCAGTGACAGCGGGGCAATGCCAACCAGGTGGGCAAAGGCCGACGTCAGATCCTGGCCGGCCGTGTCGCAGGCCACCGGCGGGCCGACGAAGACCAGTTGGCCGCCCGCGGCGGCGAACGCTAGAGCCTGCTCCCACAGAGCCCGCGGCACCATGGCGGCATAACCGAGGACCACGGTCCGGTAGTTCCCCATGCGCGTCTGCCACCGGCCATCGCGCACCTGCCCGGCGGCAAGGATCTCGGAACTGATGAAGTCGAACGGCAGGTTCTGCTCCTGGAACACGAAACTGGTGTTGGTCACATAGGCTTTCCAGAACTGGGCCATGGCCGGGTCGTTAAGCCGGGCGATGCCCTCCCACCCGTGCCAGATGGCCACCTCGGGGCGGCACCGGGCGGAACCGAGGTACTGGCCCACCTGGGCCAGGCGAGCGGCCCCGTCCACCTGGCCCTGCCACTGGCGGCCCAGGGGATAGCAGTTGGGCTGCTCGCAGACGTCGCCGTAGTTCATGGCGAACCAGTCGACGCGGTGGAGGGCCATCAGACGGGTGTGGAAGTCCTGCTCACGGCGGGTAGTGCCCCAGTTGTAGCAGTTGGAGAAGGCCCGCCCGTCGTGGCAGGCCTTGCCCAGCGAGGCGGCCAGCGGCAGCGTGTAGGCGACCATGCGGGGATCCCACCAGTACCCGTCGACAAAGCCGGCGGTCATGTTCTCGGTCAGCGCGAAGTAGTCGAAACAGCCGGCCCGGAAATCCCACGAAGCGCCTTCGCCGGTCCACGTGTGGTGCGTGCCCAGGGCGATGTTCGGGCCGTACGCCGCCCGGGCGCGGGCAAAGAAACCGCCCTGCAGCCGGCGCAGGGACTCAGTCATCGTGGCATAGTAGTCGTGGCGGACGAGAGCAGTTCGGGAGGCACCGTCCTCCTCGTCCAGGCGCCAGATTTCGTCCAACAGGTCGTACCCGTGCAGTTCGCGGAACAGGCGCACGAAACCGACGCCGGCCTTGTAACTCGCCCCCCACTCCCCGCTCTGCCCCAGGGGTTCGTCCCAGACGATGCCACCGGCCGGCAGGTCACGGTAGAGCGCCAGCAGGCGCTCAAGCTCCTGTCCGTACTCCGGGCAGGCCGAGTCGGCGTGCTGCCAGACGCGGAAACCCGCGTAGACCACCAACTCACCGGCCCGTTCGCTCTGTCCGTCCAGGGTCCACCAGATGCGGCTGTTGACGGGACGATGGGGCATGTACTCGACTTCGCGCTGGTGCGCGTCACCATAGGCTTCGTAGACAAAGTCGGCATGGTACGACAGCTCGGGCAGGCGCTGCCAGCCGCCGCCGTCGCGATGGAAAGCAGCCTGCACGCCGATGAACGTGGGCCAATAGCCGAAGACTGCCAACGGTTGGGTCAGGCGCAACGAGAACCGCCCGTTCACCACCGGGCCCGCGGCGCGAACCAGCTGCACCTGGGCCAGGGCCGGGTGCTCGCGCACCACCAGGGGCCCGATAGTGGGCTGCAGTGGCAGCAGCAGGTCAAGGCCCAGACGACGGGCCTCGTTGCAGGCCGCCCGGACACAGGCGACAAACCGCGGGTCCTCGAGGGTGTACACGGTCTGGCGATCGAAACCCACCACGGTCCTGAAGCCAGCGGCGGCGATCGCGCCCATAGCGCGCACGGCACGCTCGGGTTGGGCCACATGCTGATCGTCGAAGTAGAAGCTGATCGCCGGCGCTCGCATATCTCAGGCTCCACCAGGGGCCAGCTCAGACCACGCGGCGGCGATAGCGGTGGCCACAGTTGGCGGCGGTTGGTACCCGGTCAGGTGCGTCAGCGCGCCGACCGCGCCGCGCTCGCCGACGGTGGCGGCCAGCCGATCGAACTGCTCGTCCCCCTCCAGGCGGCAGGCCAGTACGGCGGCGATACCGCGGCACAGCGCGTGACAGGGCAGACCGTGCCGGAGGCACAACTGCAGCGGCCCGAGCAGGCGCTCCTGGATTCCCAATTTGCGCAACGGCTGGCGAATGACCCGTCGGATGTCATCCGGCAGCGTGTCGATGACGAGGCGCTCACAGAGATTCCGTTCGTAGGCGCTGACGGTCTCCCGCGGGAAGCCGTGCTCGGCACTGATCGCCGCCCCGGCTTCGGCAACGGCGGCGCGGACGGCCGCCATCACCTCGGGGTCACGGGCCGCCTGGTCAATCAGGCGGTGTCGGCGCAGCCATCCCAGGTAGCCGCAGACGGCGTGACCGGCATTGTGGATGAAGAGCTTGCGCTGCAGGCGCGCGGCCTGGTTGTCGACCCACTCCAGACCCGACAGATCCGGCAGCGGGGCCAACGCCGTCAGGCGATCCGCGGTCCACTCGCTGTAGGCTTCGGTCAAGATATGCAGCGGGTCGGCGGCCACCGGCACCACACGGGCAATCATCGAGTTGGGGAACGCCACCCGCCCCGCCCATAGGGCCGGGTCAAGATGGGTCGCCACGTAGCCGGCCAGAACCGTCGAGCTGTCGCTCATGTTCTCGGCGGCAATGATGTTCAGAGGCGCGGCCAGGGGATCGGCGAGTCGGGGGCCTAGCGCAGCCGCCAGCGTGGCGGCCGCGGCGGGCAGGTTGGGCTCCAGGACGCTGGTCACCACCAGGTCGGCGGCGTGCACGGCAGCGGCCAGCGCCTCGCTGTCACCCACGTGCAGGGCCCGGTATCCGTCGATCTGGCGCACGGCCGTGGCATCGCCCAGCAGTTGGACGGTGTAGCGCCCGGCCTGCTGCAAGCGGCGGACCAGGGCAGCGTCGCTGTCCACCAGGGTGAGATCCCAGCCGGCGTCGGCAGCCAGTTGCGCCACCTGGCCGCGGCCGGTCATGCCGGCGCCCAAGAGCACCAGTCGCTTAGCGGCCATAGTCGTCCTCGACCCGGACCACGTCATCCAGTTGGGGCGTCGAAACCTCAATCAGGCGCACGTCCTCCACGGCCTGCACGCGGTGTTTGCGCCCGGGCGGGTTCTCGATCACCGAACCCGGACCCAGGTCGAGGGTGGCCATGGTGCCGTCCGGCTGCTCGAGCTCAACGCGCAGCACCCCTTGGTCGACATACACGTGCTCGTGCTTTTGGCGATGGAACTGCAGGCTCGACCGGGATCCGGCCCGGAACTCGATGATCTTCAGGGCGTAGTGTTCGTTGTGGGCCACCCAGATCTCGCGGCCCCACGGCTTCTCGACCACCTGCATCACTGGACTCCTTTCCCGCCGGCCACTTCCCCGGCAATGCGGAGCATTTCCTGGACCGCGACCGCGATGCCCTGCGGATGCCGGGTCAAACCGGTTCCGGCCAGCGCCAGGACATCGCCGCCGAAAGCCTGCAGGTTCTCGGCCAGGTTGGCCGGCTTCAGTCCCCCGGAGAGCACGGGGGCCACAGGACGGATGCATCCCATGGGTTCGGTGAGCACTTGCGTCAGCGCGTGCAGTTCCGGCGCTGAACCACCGACCAGGTAGCCGCCCAGGACGCCGGTGCGGAAGTAGTCACCGCCCAGCAGGCGGGCGAAGCGCGCTACGACCTCGGGCGAGACGCCTTGCCCCGGCTCGCGGCCAAAGGCTTCCTTGCCGCCGCAGTGCGCATAGATAGGCACGTCGAATTCGCGACGCAGGACCTCCAACGACTGGAACCCGGCGGCGAAGAAGTTCACCATCAGGGCGTTGGCCCCCTCTGCCAGGGCCGTCTCGGCCGCCCGGACCAGGTTCCACGGGCTGGTGGTGATGTGCGGCGCATAGAGCACCCTCTGCCCCGTCTGGTCCTCGGCCCGGCGCAAGGCCGCCACCACCTGGCGGACCCGTTCGCGCAACGGGCAGTAAGACGGGCTGAGCATTTTCTCGTCGTCCTTGATGAAGCGCACCCCGCCGGCGGCGAACCGGTAGCAGAGATCGGCCACCTCGGCAGGCGTCAGGCCCGCGGTCGGCTTAACGATCGTACCGATCACCGGCATACCCGCGTCCAGGCCGAGCAGGCGGCGCGTGCCTTCGATGCCGAACCGGGGCCCGGGGAAGGCGTTGAGCGCTGCCTCGGGAAGCACGAAGTCCACCAGGCGCGACTTGCGGTAGGCCAACAACGCGTGCGTACCGCCGCCGACCATGGACAGCCAGGCCGAAGCGAAAGCCGAGCCGTCAAGGTCGAAGTTGACCAGTGGGAAGGCGACCGTTACCCGCCCGACCCCGGGCCGTTCCTCCTGGACCTCGACCACCGTGCCGGTGCACCGCGCGAACAGCTCCGGCGGTGTACCGGGGCCGTCCCAGCCACCCGTGGTCTCCAGTACGATGACGTCCCGTGCCACCTGCGCCAGGTCGCCATCTGCCTCCAGGTAGTACGTGGCCAGCATGCACTCATCCGGTACCATGCGATGTCTCCGGTCAGATCGGTGACGGGCCGACGCTGCCCGCGCCGGCGGCCGTATCCAGGTTCGGGTCGTTCGGCTCCGCGGCGACGCCGTCGGCAGCCGCAGCCACAATGACTTCCACGCCGGCGGCACGGAACGCCTCGAGGAGCGCCCCGTCAGCGCGTTCGTCGGTGACCAGCGTGTCCACTGCATCGATCGGTGCGACCCGGTACAGAGCCCCCCGACCCAGTTTGCTGTGGTCCGCCACTACCACCAGCTCGCGAGCCGCAGCCACCATGGCGCGCTTGGTCTCAGCCGTCAACGCCATGTCGGCGCACAGGCCGGCATCGGGTGACAGTGCGTTGGCGCCCAGGAAAGCCCGGTCAGCCAGCAGGTCGGCCAGCTGTCGCTGCGTCGCCGGGCCAACGAGTGTGCCGCTCGAGGCAAGGAGCTCGCCCCCGAGCATCACCAGCCGCGGGCCCCGCCGCCCGGCCACCAGCCGCGCCACGTCGAGCGAGTTGGTCACCACGGTTACGTCGTCGGTGCCCAGCTGCCGGGCCAGCTCATGGGTCGTGAAACCGCCATCGAGGATGACACACTCGCCGGGCCGCACCAGGCGTGCCGCCGCCGCGCCGATATGGGCCTTCTCGGCCGCATTAACCCCGCGACTCTCCGCCAGCGTCACGCCGGGCGGGACCCAGCGCGACGGTTGGGCCCCGCCCCAAGTGCGCTGCACCAACCCACGCGCCTCGATACGCGCCAGATCACGGCGGACGGTGGGTGGGGACACGCCCAGGCGTTGGGCAATCTCCTCAACCGACAACCGGCCCTGGGCCTGCAGCAGGCTGATAAGACGCTCCCAGCGTTCGGGAAGAAGAATCCTGCTCACGGCCCTACCTCCGAGACTGCCCGGCGGTTGCGGATGCAGGCGCGGCCGCGACCCCAGGCCCGGCTGACACTGTCGCAGAGCGCTGCATTTGATCGTAATTTACAGCATATGACCGCGATAATCAACGAACAGCGATCAATTTCAGCCTGATTATGATCATTTATAGATCACAATCGCGCACGCCATAGGTCGTGGGCAGGTTGGTCAGGAAAGGGTTGGTGAAGCGGGGCTGGCTGCCACAGACGCCCTGGCCGGCCTCCGGCAGGCGTCAGCGCGGCGGCGGCAGGCCGACACGGCAACCAGCCCGTCCGGTGTCGCGCCACCATCGGCACGCCCGCCCGACCGGGCCCCATCAGGCGCCGAGGGCTGTGATCGCCGGCAGGACCAGGGTCAGGGTCAAACCCTGACCAGGGCGATTGTCCACCTCGATGCGGCCGTGGTGCTGGTCGATGATGCCGCGCGCCACCGCCAGCCCGATGCCACTGCCCTCGCCAACCCGTTTGGTGGTGAAGAAGGGCTCGAAGATGCGCCCCACAGCGGCGTCCGGCACGCCCCCCGCATTGTCGGCTACCGACAGCCGGACACAGCCGTCTTCGGGCAGATGCCAGGCCCGCAGCCGGATGAGCGGCCCAGCGGCGCGGGCCGCGCCGTCCCGTCGGTCGTCGGCGCCGCGCTCGAAGGCCTCCTGGGCGTTCCGCAGCAGGTGCAGGACCACCTGCTCTACCGCAGTAGCCCGCCCTTGGCACAGGGGCAGATCCGCGGCCAGGTCAGCCTCGACGCCGATGCCTTGGGCCCGCAATTGGGCCCCCATCAGCGCCAGGGCCCCGTTGACCACCTCGCGCAGGTCGAAAGGCGTGGCGTCGAACTGGCTGCGATCGTGGGCCAGGATGCGCATGTGGTCGATGACCCGGGTCATGCGGTCCACCTGGTTCACGATCTGGTCCATGGCTTCGGTCAACTCAGCGGTTGTCAGCGGCCAGGCTCGGCGCAGGCCGATGGCTGTGCCTTCGGCAAAGGCCCGAATGCCATTGAGGGGCTGGTTGAGCTCGTGGGCAATCCCCGTCGCCATGTCGCCGAGGGCCCGCAGGCGGTCGGCTTCCATGGTGCGCAACCGTTGCCGCTCGACTTCCGCGGCCAGGCGCCGGCGTTCGCTCACATCCACGTAACTGGCCCGCACCAGGCTGCCGCCGGCGGTGGGCAGCGGCGCCAGGTGGACTTCGCAGACCAGTTCCCGGCCATCGACCGTCTGCAGGGCTTGCTCGAAAACCGTACCCGAGCCGTTCGCGGCCAGGCTCACGTGGCGCGCCAGCGTCACCGCCTGCGGCACCGGGGCTCCGGGTGGATCGGCCACGAACCGTTCCGGGCCGGAACGCAGCAGTTCGGCCCGGCTGCACCCGAACAGGCGCTCGGCTCGGGGGTTAGCCTCGGTGAAGGCGCCGCGGACAGTGTCGTAGACCAGGATGGCATCGGGAGCCTGCTCCACCAGCGTGCGGTAGCGGGCCTCGGATACCCGGAGATCGGCCAGCGAGCCCTCCAGGGCAAAGGCGGCCCGTCCCAGCGAGCGCCCCAGGAGCCACAGTACCACCAGGACCCCGAGCAGGGCGGCAATGAGAGCGACATAGATCAGACTGCGCTGGGCCTTGGCCTGCACCGTGGCCGCTGTGCGCTGGTCCACCAGGACGAGGAACTCGTCGATGGGACGCATGATCCCGGCCTTGTACGCGTGATAGGTCGCATCGTGCATGAGCCGGATCGCCGTGGCCTGGTCCGGCGGGCCGGCATGGAGGGCATTGTCGCCGCCGTTGCTGAGGCGCCCCTTGAGCGCGTCCATGGCCGTGCGTTCCACCGCCACCAGGCGATCGGAGTTCGCCTTGGCCTCAGCCAGCTTGGCCAACTCGGCCTGGGTGAACCCGGCCTGCAACATCAGGGCATCGAGCGCCACCGCCGGGCCGTCACCGCGCGGCGCACGCCAACCGTCCACCCGCAGGTCCCAGTAGATCCGGCCGCCGTAGTGGAGGGGGCGCGGGCGGGTCCCGTTGCGGATCGCCAAGACCTCCCAATAGGCCCCCTCGTAGCGCGGATCGCCGGTCACCACGTAGGTGCGCGCCAGACGGGTCAGGTCGTCCGAACTCTGACGTAACTCGTCGGCGAGCAGGTACGACTGGTAGCGGTTTGCCTGGCTGCGCTCCAACTGGTTGAGGTTGTCGTAGTGGAACCACAGCAGACTGGCCATGGCCAGGGCCAGCAGCAGAAGCGTGCCGTACGAGAGCCACAGGAACCTGCGGGTGGTCATGGTCGGTGATTCCCCATCCGGCGCCGACGGCGGTTCCCCACGACCCCATGCCCATCGCTGGGGCCCAAGGGCGCTGGCGACAGTCCTGCTACCGCCCGACGGCCCGTGGCGTCGGTCTTTTCAGCGGCGGCCCAGGCCAGGTTGACGGCCGCCCGGCGCGGCGACCGCGTGGCGGCTCGATACGAATCCCGTGGGCCCGCCCCGCACCGGATGGCCCCGGTCGCGGCCGCCGCGCGGCGACGCTGCATGGCGTACCCTTAACATACCCCGCCGCTGGCCCGGGGCTGTGGCCTGGATCACCGTCGGTCGACGCCATGGTTGACACCGGCTACCCGCGCCGGCAGCGACAGGGCGCGGCGATCGACCCGACCGGACGCGACGACGCGGTGATTGATGGTGCTCCACCGGTAGCCTAAGTTCAGCCTGTACTACGGGCCGCTGCATCACGCCCTTTCGCCACGCCTGAGGAGGTCCCCGTGCGCATCACTGACGTCAAGTGCTATGTCCTTCCCTATCCGGGCAGCCCCCCGGCGTTCCATTGGCGCCGTGGCCTGCGCGTGCCGGATTTCAGCGGTCACACGTTGTACAGCGGCGTGTTGAGGGTCGACACCGACGAGGGCATCACAGGCCACGCCGGGGGGCCGGGGTACCGCCTGGCCGACATCGTCGCCGGCTATTACCGGGCCGAGTTTATCGGCGCGAACCCGCTGAACACCGAGGAGATGTGGCACCGCCAGTGGGAGCTGCGCCGCCTGGGAGTACCTGAAGTCGGTATCATGGACCACGCCTGCTGGGACATCAAGTCACAGAAAGCCGGTCTGCCCCTGTACCAACTCCTCGGCGGCAACAACCCGCGGGTACCCGCCTATGCCTCCACCGTGACCTGGGACACGATGGGCGAGTACGAGCGCCACATCAAGGAGTGCCGCGACATCGGGTTCTTCGCCTTCAAGCTGCACGCCAGCGGCGACGCCAAGTGGGACGCCCAACTGGCGCACAACCTCCGCCGCTGGGTGGGCCCGGATGCGGACCTGATGTTCGACGCGTCTGATGGTTGGGACTACGTCACCGCACTCTGGTTCGGTCGCCAGCTCGAGGAGGCGGGTTTCCTGTGGTACGAGGAACCCATGCGTGAATACGATCTGCCCTCGTACACGGCCCTGTGCGCGGCGCTCGATATTCCGGTCCTGGGCGCCGAGACGTGCGAAGGCGCCCACTGGAACATGGCTACTTGGATCAATGGACGGGCCCTGGACATGGTGCGCGTCAGCACCGCCAAAGGCGGCTATACGGGCGCCATCAAGGTGGCCCATCTGGCCGAGGCGTTCGGCATGCGGGCCCAGGTCCACGGTTACGACCGGCACCTGTGCGCCGCCATCCCCAACAACGACTACGCCGAGATCCTGGTGATCGACACCGAACAGATCGCCGCCCTGCCTACCGACACCCAGCAGGGACCGGTCGTCGACGGGTACGTGACCACCCCCGATACGCCCGGCCTGGGCCCGCAGCCGGACTGGGAAGCGCTGGCCCGCCAGGCCGTCCTGGTCGTCTGACAAACCGGCGGCCGGGCCGCCGGTGGCACCATCGGAAGGAGTCTGCCTGCTGTGACCTCACTCGATCCTGCCAGCCCGCCGCCGGCGGTACGCCAACGCGGCCGTTGGCCTGACACCACGACCCAGATCCTCATCGGCCTGGTGGCCGGCATCGCGATCGGCTATCTGTGGCCGAGCACCGACGCCAACGGAGTCCACGTGGTCGGTGGCGGCGAGAGCATAAAACCGATTGCCGACGCCTTCCTGCGCATGATCAAGATGATCATCGCGCCGCTGCTGTTCTCGACCCTGGTGCTGGGCATTGCCGGCACCGGCGACCTGAAGGCCATGGGGCGGATCGGCCTCAAAGCCGTGATCTACTTTGAGGCAGCAACCACGATCGCGCTGTTCCTGGGTCTGGGCCTGGTGAACCTTTTCCGGCCGGGAGCCGGCGTGCAGGTGGCCATTCCCAAGGCCGTGGGCGAGATTGCGGCGCGCAAGCCCCTGACCGGTTGGGAGCTCCTGACCCACCTGTTCCCCACCTCCATCGTCCAGGCCATGGCCGAGGGAGATATCCTGCAGGTGGTGGTCTTCGCGCTGTTCTTCGGCGTCGCACTGGCCGCCATCGGCAGCCGCGGGCAGCCCCTGCTCGACCTGCTGGAAAGCCTGGCACAGACCATGTTCCGCTTCACGGGTTATGTCATGCGTCTGGCCCCACTGGGGGTCATGGCGGCCATTGCCGCCACGGTCGGCAAGCTGGGTCTGGGGATCCTGATCACCCTGGGCAAGCTGGTGGTGCTGATGTACGCCGGGCTGCTGCTGTTCGGATTGGTGGTGCTCGGTTCAGTGGCGCTGCTGATCCGTATCCCCTTCCTGGTGTTCCTGAGGGCGATTCGCCAACCCTTCCTGATTGCCTTCACCACGGCCAGCAGCGAAGCGGCGCTGCCCAAGGCCCTGGAAGTCATGGAACGCTTCGGCTGCCCCAAGAACGTGGTCAGTCTGGTCCTGCCCACCGGCTACAGTTTCAACTTGGATGGCACGACGCTGTACCTGTCGCTGGCGTCAGTTTTCGTGGCTCAGCTCTTCGGGGTGGAGATGAGTGCCGGCCAGCAGCTGGTGATGATGCTGACGCTGATGGTCACCAGCAAAGGGGTGGCTGGGGTCCCGCGAGCGGCGCTGGTAGTGCTCACCGCCACCCTGGGCCAGTTCCAGTTGCCGCTGGAGGGGGCTGCTATCCTGCTGGCCATCGACCAGGTCATGGACATGGGCCGCACAGCGGTTAACGTCATGGGCAACTGCATCGCCGCCGCGGTGGTGGCGCGTTGGGAAGGAGTGCTCGACGACCGGGCCTGGCAGTCTGCGGCCGGTTAAGCCGCAGACTGCCGCCGGGCGGCGCGCCGTCAGGCGTGCGCCGCAGCGATGCGGTCGTACACCGAGGGGATCAGCGGGAAGACCCAGCCCCGGTTGGCGATGATGGCCCGGTTCAGTTCAGGCGGCAGCGCGACGATGATCTCGGGTTCCAGGGAGAAGCGACCGGTGAAGCCACCGATGGCGCTGCGCGCGTGGACTCCCGCGTAGCCACCGGCGTCGAGGCCGTCCGCGGCGTAGTGTCCGGCGCCGCCACCGAAGATCGACTGCCAGCGCAGCGAATAGCCGTTGACAACGGCTGGCGCCGAACGGAAGTCCACGTCGGTGGACACCACCATGCCCAGGACCTTGATCGTGTACAGCAGGTCATTCAGGTCGCCGCCTTCGCCGCCGCAGGTGATCGCCCAGTGCAGGGTGCGCACATGCCAATCGGCGCACCGCTGACCGGCCTGTTGGCCATGCGCGACCCGTTCAGGGTCCTCGCTCATCTGGTGGTCACCCAGGCCAATGCCCGACAGGTACACCAACCCACTTTCGTGGAAAATGGCACTGCAGATATTGCTCCCCCGCAGCGAGCGCACGTCGGTGTCAAAAGAGCCCAACTCGAGGCCCAGTTCGCGGATGCGATCGTAGACATCGTAGGTGCGGCGCAGTTCGGGCGGGATGATCGAGGCGTCGTAAAAGCGTCCCATGGCGGGTTCTCCTGGCCTGATGGCGGTTGGCGAAGCGGTGGTACCGGCCGACCCGGCGCGATCCACGCAGCTAACATAGCCAGCCCGACGTCGGCCAGCCATCTCGACCGCTTGCGGTCACGGCCGGCACCGCCGTGGCCGGAGCGGCCGGCATTCCCGTCCATGGATCGCCACGCCCCGCCCACGGCCGCCGTGGGCCCCCGGCTCGAAACAGGCCCAACGCCGGCCCTTGCCCGGCCACCCGGAGACGCAACCCATGTCTGAAACCCACTCGCCCATCGCCGCCCCCACGCGCCCTGGCACCGGAAAGCGGCTGCCGCTGATCCCGTGGCCGGCCCGGTGTCAGCCGGGTCTGGGCGAACTGCTGCTGGACCCTGCCCGGGCCGCCATCACCCACCAGCCTGGCGAAGCCCTGGCGGAGGTGGCCATTAACCTGGCGGATGCCTTAGGTCGCGGCGCAGGCGCGGCCCACGCCGGCGGCTCGACGGCACAGGGCCCTAGCATCACCCTGGCGTTGCTGGATCGAACCGCGCCCGAACTGGGCACCGAGGGGTATTGCCTCGACATCGATGCCCGGGGCGTCCACGTCGCTGCCAACCAGCCGGCCGGCTGTTTCTACGGTGTGCAGACGCTACTGCAGTTGCTGCCGGCACCCCCGTTCTCCGGCCGTACGCCGCTCCCCTTCCTGCACATCGAGGACTACCCACGCTTCGCCTGGCGGGGGCTGCTCCTGGACGTGAGCCGGCACTTCTTCACCAAGGCCGAGGTGATGGAGTTCATGGACCAGATGGCGGCCTGCAAGCTGAACGTCCTGCACCTGCATCTGACCGATGATCAGGGCTGGCGGCTCGAAATCGCTGGGGCCCCCGAACTGACGGCTATTGGCGCCTGGCGCGTCCCACGGCAGGGGGACTGGTGGAGCTTCGATCCGCCCCAACCGGGCGAAGCCGCCACCTACGGCGGTTACTATACGCGCGCCGACGTAGCCGAGCTGGTGGCCCACGCGCGTTCGCGGCAGATCGCCCTGGTCCCGGAGATCGACGTGCCCGGCCACAGTATGGCGCTGCTGGCAGCCCATCCGGAGCTGTCGTGCCTGGGCGGGCCCTTCCGGGTGAATCCGGGCTCCCAGTTCTACACCCAGATCGAGAACGCGGTGTGCCCGGGCAAAGAGGCGACTTTCGCGTGCCTTGAGCACGTTTTCGGCCAGGTGGCCGCAGCCTTCCCGGGCCCCTTCATCCACATCGGCGGCGACGAGGCGTACAAGGGTTTCTGGGCCAGGTGCCCGGATTGCCGCGCACGCATGGCGCGGGAGGGACTGGCCACGGTCGAGGAGTTGCAGAGCTACTTCGTGCGGCGGCTGGAGTGCCTGGTCAATGCCAACGGCAAACGCCTGATCGGCTGGGACGAGATCCTTGAGGGCGGCCTGGCCCCCCACGCCACCGTCATGTCCTGGCGCGGCATGGCCGGCGGCATCGCCGCGGCCCAAGCGGGCCACGACGTGATCATGACGCCGTCACCGGCATGTTACCTCGATCTGTACCAGGGTGATGCAGTGGTTGAGCCGCTCACGTACAGCCTCGCCCGCCTGAGCCACACATACGCTTTCGAGCCCGTGCCGCCGGACGTCGACCCGCAGCGGGTACTTGGCGTGCAGGGCAATGTCTGGACCGAGAGCATTGCTGATTTCCGCCACCTGCAGTACATGACCTGGCCGCGCGGCTGGGCCATCGCCGAATCAGCCTGGTCGCCGCCGGAGGGAAAGCAGTGGACCGCGTTCAACGAACGGGTCGAGGCGCACTTCCGGCGCGCCGACGCCCGGGACCGGAAGTATGCCCCGTCGATGTTCGACGTGGCCTTCGCGCCAACGCTGGATGAGGGCGGCGAGTTGACGATTTGCCTGAGCACAGAGATCGAGGGCTTGAGCATTCACTACAGCTTCGACAACGCCATCCCGGACGCTCATTACCCGTGCTGCACGGCGCCCCTCAGGGTACCGCCCAACGCCTCGACCCTGAAGGTGGTGACGTGCCGCGAGGGCCGGATCATCGGCCGGCAGATGGCCATGCCGATCGCCGAACTGCGTCGCCGCGCCGCCCGCTGACCCCGACCAACCGCCGCGCGGCCGACCCGGTCGGCCTTCGTCCGCCCCCCGAACCGCAGGCGACCACGAGGCCGGGCACCGACCCGCCCCGCGGCCCCCTGAAGCCCCACCACGCACGGCCCCTGAGGGCCCGGGTCCTGCTTGCCGAGGTCCGGGGGCCGTGCTACTGTGTAGCCAGACGCGGGGACCGGACAGGCAACCTGCGGCCACGGACGTCCGGACTCGCCGCCCCGATGACAAGCCTGACACGGCCGCGCCACGTTGCGGAGACTGCCATGGCTGCTCACCCGTCCATCCCCGGCGACCCGACCCAGCCGCATCCGGATGAACTGGCCCGCGCGCGGGATTGGGCGGCGGCCAGGTTCGCCGCGCCACCGCATCCGGGGCCCATGGGGCAAACGGTGCGCCCGGCACCGCCGTTTTCGTTCGTGTACGACGGACGCCCAGCGGCAGCCCTTCTTGGCGGATGGGGTCCGCAGACCACCTGCCGTCGTCTGGACGAGGACCGAGACGAATACACCGTTACCTGGCGCGACCCAGCCAGCGGTCTGGTGGTTGCCTGTGTCGCCGTGGTCTGGCAGGCCTGGCCGATCGTCGAATGGACCCTTCACCTGCGCCACGAAGGAACTGGACCGAGCGGACTGATCGAGCGTCTCCAGGGCCTGGACTGGCTCTGGGAAGGGGCGGCAGACGCGGACTGCGTGCTGCACCATCACCGCGGCGACGATTGCACGCTGCATAGCTTCGCGCCGCTCCAGACGCCACTGGGCCGTGCCACCGCGGTCAGGTTGGGCGCCGCCCGGGGCCGCCCGACCAGCGAAGGATGGCCTTATTTCAACCTGGAGCGAAAGCGCGAAGACGCTGGCGTGGTGGTGGCTGTGGGTTGGCCGGGCCAATGGGCGGCCAGCTTCACCGGCCATGAGTCAGGCGACCTGCACCTCACCGCGGGGCAGGAGCACACCCGGTTCCGTCTCCAACCAGGGGAACAGGCGCGGACCCCGCTGATCGTGCTGCAGTTTTACCGCGGTACGCCTGTCCGAGCGCAAAACATCTGGCGGCGCTGGATGCTGGCGCACAACCTGCCGCAGGACCACGGCCGAGCGCTCGGGCCGAAAATGGGCGCGGCCAGCGTCCAGTACTGCGGCTTTGTGTCCACCCAGGCCGGGGATCTGGAATTCATCGAGGCCTTCAGGGCCCGCGGGCTGCGGTTGGATTACTGGTGGATGGACGCCGGCTGGTACCAGACGGACGGCGAGGGATGGCCCAAGGTGGGCACCTGGGAAGTCGACGGCAACCGCTTCCCCGGTGGTCTGCGCGCCATTGCTGACCACTGCCACGCGGCCGGCACCGAGCTGATCGTGTGGTTCGAGGTGGAGCGCGTGCACGCCGGCTCGTGGCTGGCCCAGCACCATCCCGAGTGGATCCACGGCGGCGCGGCCGGCGGGCTGTTCCGCATGGACGATCCGGCTGCGGTAGCCTGGGTCACCGAACGGGTCGACCAGCTGATCACTGATCACGGCATCGACCTGTACCGGTCCGACTTCAACATTGATCCGCTCGATTACTGGCGCGCTGCCGACGCGCCGGACCGGCAGGGCTTGACGGAGATGCGTTACATCGAGGGATACCTGCGCTACTGGGACGAACTGCGACGGCGCCACCCGGGAATGCTGATCGACGCCTGCGCCAGCGGCGGCAGGCGCAACGATCTGGAGAGCATGCGCCGGGCGGTGCCGCTACTGCGCAGCGACTTCGAGGCCCACCCGGAAGGCAATCAGTGCCACACCTACGGGTTCGCGGCGTGGATCCCTTACTACAACGCGGTCCACAACTGGGACCCCAGCCCGTACCGTTTCCACAGCTGCATGGCACCGTTCGTGCAGCGCAACTGGGACGTGCGCCAACCGGGTTTCGACGCGGCGCTGGCGCAGCAGTTCATCGCCCAGTGGGAGGCGGCAGCGCCAGGTTACCGCGGCGACTTCTACCCGCTGACCGGGTACGGCGCCGACGACACGATCTGGATGGCCTGGCAGTTCCACCGGGCGAACGAGGACGAGGGATTGGTTCAGGCCTTCCGGCGTGCGCGCAGCCCCTTTGTGACCGGCCGCTTCACACTGCAGGGGCTCGCGCTCGATGGCCATTATGCCCTGACCGAAACGGCCAGCGGACGTTGCTGGACGGCGCCCGGCGCCATGCTGTGTGACGAGGGCCTTGAGGTGACCATCGCAGCGTGCCCGGGCGCGGCCCTGATCTGCTACCGCCGGGTCGATCCCTGAGCGGTCGCGAACCCGCGGCGGCGGGTGTCAGCGGAACTGAGCGGCTAACGTCTGCAGATGCTGGGCCTGATGCTCGCGGGCGGTCAGAACCTGGGCGAAAAGGTCTTCGCGGGTCGCGCCGGCGGCCAGCTGCTCCAGACGCAACTGGAGATCGTCAGGCGATGGGTCACGGCCCAGTATGGTCCGGTACACGGCCCGGACAAAACTGGTATCGTCAGCCGCGGCGATGAAGTCCCAGGGCATGTAGCAGTATTCTTTGAGGGTCTTGGCCAGGCACGAGGCCAGCCAGCGCCGAACCTCGTCGGCAGGCCCAAGGGCGTCATACACCTGGTCCATCACCGGGCCCGCGTCGGGGTCCTCCAGTTGCGCCTCGTACAGGGGTTGGCCGGCCACCCAGGCCTCCAGGGCGCGCACGTACCTCTTGGCCAGCGACCGCCGCTCGTCGTCGATCTGGTTGCGGCGCCACAGCACATCCACGGCCGGCCGTCGCGGGTAATCGAGCTGGCCGATGGCCGACAGGAGGAAGGCGATGTTCTCGAAGGACTTGTAGTGGCTGAGGGGGTCGAGGCGGGAAATCAGCGCGCGAACCTGACGCGCGGCCGCCGGCACCTCTTCCAGGCCCTCGTCGACGGCGTCGATCGGGCGCGCCTCAGGTTCGGGCGCCGTGTCGGAGCCGTTCGCGTTGCGCCACGGGGCCTGCCTGGCGTCGGACATGCTCAAACCTCCTTGGCCAACGGGCATCGGGATGGGACCGAAGCGCTCGACTCGCCCCGACGCCGCGGTCGGTGCACGCTGTCTTTAGGGTGACGGCCCCGGCCTTTGGGCTCGGCGAACCCACCGGGCCCAGGCGCGCGGGCAAACCTCCCGCAGTGGGGCCAAGGTACCGCGCGGTCCGGGGTGTTGTCAACCACTTGAGCGGGAGGCGCGAGGCGGCGGGGCCATCACGACGGGGAGCGACGTGGCGCTGGCAGCGCCCAGGCGAGCCCAAGTGCCCGAGCCGTGCGTCAACGGCAACTGGCCGACCGGCTCGTGGTACCTGTCGCTGTCGCGCGCCGCCGGCCGCGACGAGCGGGCCGATCCCGCGGAGGTGTTCTTCGACCCGCTCCGCCGCGGCGGCATCAGTCTGGTGCCACCGCACAACTTTCCCGGTGAGGCCCGGCCCAACATCGGCGCCCTGTTCGACCATGGCCGCCGCACCGACCGCCAGTTGCGCGCCTGACGCCCACGGGGCCCTTCGGCCTGGACCCGTCCCTCAGTCGCCCTTGGCCGGGCCGGCGGCGGTCTCACCGAGCAGTTCCAGGGAGTAGACGACGGTGGCTGGAGGCCACTCGGCCGGCATGAGGGTGCGACCGGGTTCGGGGGGTTCGATGACCAGGGCCCGAGCACCCGGGTGCAGGGCCGCCACAGCTTCTTCCCAGGCGTGGGGCACCTCACCGCGTCCGAGGCGAAAACGGCACTCCAGGCCTTTGGCGTCCGTGCCCACGCAGCGCGTGCCGTCCAGCAGAGTGCCCTGGCAGCGAACGCGCACCATGTCGCCGGGGACCGCGGGCGCCTCGTCCTGGCGACCCAGGTCCAACACGGCTAGTCGCAGACCGGTGACCAACGCCTGGGTGGGCGGGAACAGGTGGCGCAACAGCAGACGCTGCCAGGCGTCCACGTGCAGACGCGCCCGGTCCAGGCAGCGGGTGCGCACGCCGCCCGGGGCGCGGGCCGGCCCCTCGGCGGTGGCATCGACCAGCACGTAGACCGGCAGATTGGTCTCGGCAACCAGCCGCGCCAGCAGCGTCCCGGCGTCCGGGTGGCGATCCGAAACCACCACCAATCCAGGTGGTGCCACCTGGCTAGACGCCGCGTTCCATATGGCTTCGGCGTCGTGCTCGAACCCATAGCCGAAGTCCAGGCCAGCGAAAATGCGCCGACAGCGGGCCACGGCAGCGCCGGCGGCGGCATACAACTCAGTCGCGGCCGGCGCTCGCCCGGTCACCATATCGGCCACCTCAGCGCGGCCGTCGCCGAACAGCACCCACGGACCTGCCGCCGACGAATCCGCCGACCGTCGACCCGTGACAAACTCGCGCGCCCGAGCGGCAAACTCGGCGGCCGAGGGTTCAGCCACGGCCACCGGCAGGGGCGCTGCCTGGCCCAGGTGCCCCGCCAGGCGTTCGCCCACTTGGCTCAAGGCCATGTCGCGCTGGATCACATCGGTGGCGCCGTGATCGAGAATCGACCGCACGGTTTCGCGGTCAACCGGCGGCGTCAGCACAACGATGGGGGTGGTCTTGAGCGAACTCAGTCGGCGCAGCTGGCTCAGGACCCCTCGGCCATCGGTCCGCCCCAGTTGCAGGTCGAGGACCACCAGTGCCAGTTCAGAGCCGCGCTCACGCGCCTGCACCAGGGCATCGACGCCGTCCACGGCCTGCAGCACGCGGCAGCCCAGATCGGCGAGCACGCCGCTGTAGCGCAAGCGGATGACCGGCGACGCCTCGACCAGCAGGGCTACCGGGTTCGGCGAACGGGCGGCCGGCCGCCGCGACGGGCCGCCGGGCCCGTTCGGAGTTGGTGCTGTCACTGGCGCGCAACCTCGTGAGCACGAAGCAGGACCCGGACCCGTCACCCACCTTTGTGAATCGAATATACGCTCCCACACAAACAACCGGTCCTGGTCCGTCAGCGCGGCGCGGCCCGTCAACGAGGCGTGGCGCGCCGCGCCAGATGCGGCGGCGCATTGGCGCCCGGCAGCCACAACCCCTTGACGTCCTGCGTCTGCCGCCCGTCTATGCTGAGCCGGGCGCGGCGCCTCCGGGCCGATGCAGCGCGCCTGTTGACCTGGCCCGTGCCTGACCGGTCCGGCCGTCGTGGGTCGCTATCCCTTCAACGTGTGACTCTTTCATTCACAGCACCTCGCCGGTTTGACCGGCGCACGGAGACTGCCCCATGCCCAACGAATGGATGACCCCGCGCGAGCGGTGGGAGGCTGCCATCCGGCGCGGCCGGCCTGATCGCATACCGCTGGACTACTGGGCCACGGCCGAAGCAAGCCGCAAGCTCATGGATCACCTGGGACTAAGCGATATGGACCAGGTCTACGCGCGCCTGCACATCGACCGACCGGTGTTCGTCGGCCCGGCGTACGTGGGTCCGACGCCGGCCCCAGGCCGCAACTACTGGGGGGTGGAACACCGCACCATCGACTACGGCACAGGGAGCTATGCCGAGGCCGTCAGCAGCCCGTTAGCAGGCTATGAGACAGTGGCCCAGATAGAGGCCAACTACACCTGGCCGACGATCGACTGGTTCGACTTCAGCGGCATCGCCGGCCAAGCCGCCGGCCAGGAGCGCCGCCCGATCCAGGGCGGCGGTTCAGAGCCCCTGCTCGTCTACAAGCAGCTCCGTGGCGAGGCGCAGGCGTTCATGGATTTCATCGAGCGCCCGGACCTGATGCGCTATATCCTCGACAAACTCTTCAGCCTGGCGTACGAAACCACGGCTCGGATCTACCGCGCCATCCCGGGGCAGGTACTGATCACGTACGTGGCCGAGGACATGGGCGCCCAAGATGGGCTCATGTACAGCCCGGCGCACATCCGCGAGTTCCTCCTGCCGTGGATGCGACGCATGGCCCAACTAGTGCACGAGAACGGAGCGTACGTGTTCCACCACAACGACGGGGCCTGCCGCGCCATCCTGCCGGACATGGTGGAAACCGTGGGGATCGATGTGCTGAACCCCATCCAATGGCGCTGCGCGGGCATGGCGCGCGAGGGCCTGAAAGCCGACTTCGGCGATCGCCTGGCCTTCCACGGGGCGGTCGACAACCAGTATACCATTCCCTTCGGTACGGTCGAAGAAGTCCGTGCCGAGGTCGCCGACGACATGGCCATTCTCGGCGCCGGCGGCGGTTACATCCTCGCGCCATGCCACAACATCCAGTCCGTGGGGCCGGCCGAGAACGTGGTCGCGCTCTACGAGGCCGCCTATGAGGGTGGATGGTACTGAGGCATTTGGGCTGGCGGAACCGGTGGGTCTGGCTCGCATCGGCCGCTGACCGGCCCGCGAACACGGGCCCGCGGCCTCAACAGGGGGCGCGGACCGGGGTGTTGCCGTGGCCGGCAGGCGTGGGCTGGCGCCAGCCCGTCCCTAAAGGGCTCCAGGGTGCCTGACTCGCTCTGGACGACGTTCCGGCGCTTGCGCGGCAATGCCCGTGGCGCCGTGCTCACCGAACCGCTCTGGGGCATACCGTACAATCTCTTCGCCCCGTACGCGTCGGTGTACATGCTGGCCTTGGGCCTGTCGGACAGCCAGGTGGGGATGGTGATCAGCGTATCCATGGCCGGCCAGGTGGCCATGGCGCTGCTGAGCGGCATCATCACGGACCGGATGGGCCGCCGCCGGGCCACGCTGGTTTTCGACCTCCTCGCCTGGTCCGTACCCTGCCTGATCTGGGCCGGCGCCCAGAACCTCCACTGGTTCCTCGTCGCCGGCCTGGTCAACAGCCTCCGTCGCGTACCTGATATCGCCTGGAACTGCCTGGTGGTCGAGGACACCGATCCGGACGACCTGGTGCACTTCTACGCGATGGTGTATCTGGCCGGGCAGCTGGCGGTCTTCGCCGCCCCGCTGGCAGGTCTGCTCATCCTCCACGTAACGTTGGTTCCCGCCGTGCGCGGCCTGTATCTGCTCGGGTTCGCCATGATGACCGCCAAGTTCGTCACCATGAACCTGTTGGTGCACGAAACCCGCCAGGGCCTGGTCCGCATGGATGAAACGCGCCATCAGCCGTTGGCTGACCTGCTGCGCGAATACGGCGCCGTGGCCCGTCGGATAGCCGCCGCGCCATCCACCGTCTACACCATGGGCCTGATGGTCATGGTCAGCATCGTGACCATGGTGCAGAGCACGTTCTGGTCCATCATCGCCACGGAACGCATTGGCATCCCGGCCGCGCAGTTGGCCTACTACCCCTTCGCCCGTTCGCTGCTGATGCTGCTCTTCCTGGCGGTGGTGGTGCCGCGGCTCCGCGGCGTGACCTTCGCGCGCCCGATGCAACTGGCCCTGGCGGGTTATGTCGCCAGTCAGGCTCTGCTGGTCGTTGTGCCTCCGGGCGGTTACCTGCTGTTGCTGGCCAGCACGCTGCTGGAGAGCGGCAGCTACGCGGTGGTGGCGACGCAGACCGAGCGGCTGACAGCCGTCAACATCGAGGCGGCCGAAAGGGCCCGCATTGTCGCCGTGGCACACCTGACCGTGTTGGTCTGTACCACCCCCTTCGGCTGGATTGCGGGCTTGCTGTCCCAGACCCACCGCGCCCTGCCCTTTGCCCTGAATGTGGCTCTTCTGCTGACGGGTTTCTGGCTCGTTCGCCGCCTGCGACAGGCCCAGGCCGGGCAGGCCGCGATCGCCCCGACAGCCGGCGCGGACGCCATGGCCGCGGCGTGTGCGAGCGGCGGCGGATGAATTCAGCCATGCCGCCCTGCCCCGGCCCCGCCGGCCCGCGTCCAAGGAGGCCCCGTTGACCGCCGGCAGGACTTCGCCCAGATGGCGCCTTGACCGCTTGCTGAGCCACGCTGCGGGCATCTCGCGGCGGGGCGCCGCCGCCGAGATCCGCGCTGGGCAGGTGTGGGTCAATGGCCGCGAAGTGACCCGTGACGATGAGCCCGTTGACCCGGTAGGCGACCAGGTTTGCTGGCGCGGTCAGGCCGTGCGCCTGCCCGGGCACGTGGTCCTGGTGCAGCACAAACCCGCCGGCGTGGTGAGCGCCACGGCCGGCGAACCGGGCAGGACCGTGATCGACCTGGTGCCGGTCCCTCTGCGCCGGCCCGGCCTGGCCCCGGTGGGCCGGCTCGACCGCGACACCACCGGCCTGCTGATCCTAACCACCGATGGCGACCTCAATCACCGCCTGACCCATCCGCGGCACCACGTGGGCAAAGTCTATCTAGCGGATCTGGCGCGGCCCCTCCCGGCGGACGCGGCGCAGCGACTGGCCGACGGTCTGGTTCTCGACGACGGTCCCTGCCTGCCCGCGTCGCTGGCCACGCAGACACCGCTGCAGGTGCGCCTGACCGTGCGCGAAGGCCGCTTCCATCAGGTCAAGCGCATGGTCATGGCCCTCGGTTCCGAGGTTACGCACCTGCACCGCGAAAGGTTCGGCGCCCTGGAACTGCCGGCTGATCTGCTCCCGGGCCAGACGCGCGAACTGACCGCCGGCGAGCGGGTCCTGCTGCTGGGTGAGTACCCGGCCGATCCCTCGGGCGCACCCGGCTGAGGCCGTCCCCGAGCGCAGGAGCTGTGATGGGTCAGGCCGGGGCCGCGACGTCCGTGACCAGGGCTATCGGGCGCCTTGACGCGGCCCACCCGGAGGGCTATGATCGCCAACCTTGGCTCGTGGCGCTGCCGCTGGCATCGGGTGACTCCTAGGCGGGTCGGATCCGCGACCTGGGGACGGGATGGTCGAGCCGGCGGCCCACCGGGAGACGGATGATGGCACAGGTGCGGGGACCCGGGGTCTGCCCGGGGTGGGCTACCTCCCTGATCGGGATGGCGGCGGTACTGTGCGGCTGCGCCAGCGCGCCGCCGGGGCTTGGCGGTGGTCCGGGCCTGGCGCCCTCGCCAGCCGCTTGGTGGCACCCGCCAGTGGTGGCCGGACCGGCGCCGGCGGCCACAGCGCTGTCCCAGGCTGGCCTCGACACGGCCAGCCTGGCCCATCTGAGTCTGGCCGAGGTCATTGATATCGCGCTGGACAACAGCCCGACGACCCAGGCCACCTGGGCCGACGCCAAGGTGGCTGCCGCCCAGTACGGCATGGCCAGAGCCACGCGTTGGCCCACCGTGAACCTGGACGGGTCAGCGACCCGCAGTGATGCGACGGGCTACACCAAGACGGCGGGGACCTGGGCTACCACCTGGGGAACCAGCGCCACCCTTTCCTGGCTGCTGCTGGACGCGGGCGGACGCGCCGGCCGGGTTGAGTCAGCCCGCCAAGGATTGATCGCCGCCAACCAGACCCAGAACGCCACCCTCGCGGACCGCGTCCTCGACGTGGAGGTGGCCTTCTTCTCCTATGCAGGCGCCAAAGCCCTCATCGCCGCCGACAGCCTGGCCGAAGCCGAAGCCGAGACCAGCCTGACCGTAGCCCAGGAACTGCACACGGTCGGCCTGGCGACCGCCGCCGACGTCCTGCGGGCGCGCACGGCCCTGGCGCAGACGCGCGTCGAGACGCAGGGCCATCAGGGTCAGGTGACCAACGCCCGCGGGGCTCTGGCGGTGGCCATGGGATACCCGGCCAACATCGCCGGCGACATCGACATCGATGCCCCTGCGGTACCCGCCGCCCAGGTCAGCGCCAGCGTGGACTCCCTGGTGGCCGTGGCCGTGGCCAGGCGTCCGGACCTGCAGGCGGCGCGGGCTCGCGCGTTGGCTGCGGTCGCCGCGGCACAGGCGACGCGGTCGGCCCAGTTGCCGTCGCTGGCGCTGAGCGGTACGGTCGGCGAGAACTGGCGCGACGGCACCGCGACCGACAGGGGTACGGCATCGGTCCAGTTGCGCGTGCCGCTGTTCACCGGTACCGCCGCTCAGCAGGAACTGGCCGCGGCCCGGGCCGCCGCGGAAGCAGCCACGCACCGAGCGCGTGGCCTGGCCCAGCGCATCGTGTACGAGGTCTTCGCGGCGCACACCGACCTGCAGACGGCGGCCCGCCGCCTGACCGCGGCCGACGAGTTCGTTGCCAGCGCCGACCAGTCCAGCGCGGTGGCACTGGGACGCTACCGCGAGGGCGTCGGCACCATGCTCGACCTGCTCTCGGCACAGCAGACGGCCGCGACCGCCCGGGCCGGACAGATCAATGCCCGCCTGGCTTGGTTTACTTCATTGGCTCGCCTCGCCCGCCACGCCGGTCTGCTCGATCTGGCGGGTGACTCGCCGCTGCTGCCCGCCCACCTGCACCCCGAGGTAGTCCGATGACCCTCCGACTCGCCGCCGGCGCCGCGGCTCCCACAGGCGCTTCGCTGAGCCAATCCCGGTCGGCAGCGTTGCTCCTCATTTTCTGGTTTGGTCTGGGTGCAGGGTCGGGGGTTGGCGCGCAGGAACGGCCCGCCGCGACGGCGCGACCGGTAACCGCTGCCGCGGTCGAGATCCGTCCCATGCCCATGTCGCTGGCCGCAGTCGGCACCGTGGAGCCGATTGAGTCGGTTTCGATCCGCGCCCAGGTCGGCGGGGTCGTCACGCGAGTGGCGTTCGAGCCGGGCCGTGCGGTCAAAGCCGGACAGGTGCTGTTCCAGATCGACCCGCGGCCCCTGCAGGCCACGCTGGCCGCGGCCAGGGCCCAGTTGGCCAGGGATCAGGCCCAGGCCGCCCACGCCCAGGTCCAGGCCGAACGCTACGAGCGCCTGGTGGCCAAGGATTACGTCACCCGCGAGCAGTTCGATGCCGCCCGCACCCAGGCCGAGGTGCTCAAGGCAGCGGTCCTGGCCTCCGAGGCCGCAGTGGAGCAGGCGCGCCTGCAGTTGGCGTACGCTACCGTCACCGCGCCCATCGCCGGACAGGCGGGCGCGGTCTTGGTGAAACTGGGCAACGTCGTCCGGGCCAACGACGCGGTCCTGGTGGTTATCAATCAGCTCGAACCCATCTGGGTTACCTTCGCCGTGCCCGGCGCCGACCTGCCCCAGGTGCGGCACTATGGGGCCGAACACCCCCTGGTGGTGCGCTGCCGCCCGACACGCGACGCCCAGGCCCGAACGCTCCAGGGCAGCCTGGTGTTCGTCGACAACGCGGTCGCACCGGGCACGGGGACGGTGCTGCTGAAAGCGGAATTCGGCAATGCCGGCGGTGAACTGTGGCCCGGGCAGTTCGTCGACGTGGAGCTCGAATTGACCACCGAGGCACAGGCCCTCACCCTGCCTGCGGTGGCAGTGGTCGCCGGTCAGGACGGGCCCTTTGTGTACGTGATTGACGAGGCCGGCAAGGCCCAACGGCGCAGTGTCAGGGTCGCGCGCACGGTCAACGGGGTGGCGGTGATGGCCGACGGTGTGGCGGCCGGTGAACGGGTGGTCACCGATGGTCAGATGTGGCTGGTGCCGGGGGCTGCGGTGACCGTGAAGGCCGATCGCGGTACGGGCGCGGGAGACGGCCGATGAGCCTGTTCATCCATCGGCCGGTGATGACCACGCTGGTCATGCTGGCCATACTCGTCGCCGGTACGCTGGGCTACCGCCAGCTACCGGTCAGCGATCTGCCCAACGTCGACTTCCCGACCATCTCGGTGTCGGCGGCGCTGCCCGGGGCCAGCCCGGAGACCATGGCCTCAGCCGTGGCAACGCCCCTGGAGAAGCAATTCTCCACCATTGCCGGCATCGACAACATGACCTCGAGCAGCAGCCTGGGCAGCACGTCGATCACCGTGCAGTTCGCCCTGGACCGGAACATCGACGCTGCGGCCCAGGATGTCCAGGCAGCCATCGCAGCGGTGCAGCGTCAGCTGCCGCGCGACATGCCCTCGCCGCCTTCGTACCAGAAGGTCAACCCAGCCGACCAGCCGATCCTGTTCATCGGCATGACTTCCGCCAGCCTGCCCCTTTCGGACCTGGATGAATATGCCCAGACGCTGGTGGCCCGCCGCCTGTCCATGGTCAGCGGCGTGGCCCAGGTGCAGGTCTACGGCTCGCAGAAGTACGCCGTGCGGATCCAACTCGACCCACAGGCCCTGGCCGCCCGCGGCATTGGCCTGGACCAGGTAGCCCTGGCGGTCCAGACCAGTAATGTGAACCTGCCGACCGGGACCCTGTGGGGGCCGGAGCGCACGTACACGGTCAAGGCCTCGGGCCAACTGGTTTCAGCCGCCGAGTACCGCCCCATTGTGGTTGCCTACCGCAATGGGGCGCCGGTGCGCCTGGAAGCCCTCGGCCAGGTCTTCGACAGCGTCCAGAATGACCGCGTGGCGACCTGGCTGAACGACGAGCGCGCGATCGTCCTGGCCGTACAGCGCCAGCCGGGTACCAACACCGTGGCCGTGTCCCAGGCGGTGCAGGCACTCTTCCCGCGCCTGCTGCAGCAGCTGCCGGCGTCGGTGAACTTGACGGTCATGTTTGACCGGGCGGTGCCCATCCAGGATTCGGTCAACGACGTCAAGGGAACGCTCCTGCTGACCCTGGTCCTGGTGGTGCTGGTCATCTTCCTGTTCCTGCGCAACCTGTCGGCGACGGTAATCCCGAGCCTAGCCCTGCCGATGTCGATCGTGGGGACGTTCGCCGTCATGGCCCTGCTGGGGCAGAGCCTGGACAACCTGTCGCTGATGGCACTGACCCTGTCGGTCGGCTTCGTCGTCGACGACGCCATCGTGATGCTGGAGAACATTTACCGACATCTCGAGATGGGCAAACCGCCCATGCAGGCGGCGCTGGACGGCTCGCGGGAGGTGGGCTTCACCATCGTCTCCATGACCCTGTCACTGGGCGCAGTGTTCATCCCGATCCTGTTCATGGGTGGGATCATGGGGCGGTTGTTCGGCGAGTTCGCGGTGGTCATTATCACCGCCATTCTGGTATCGGGGGTAGTGTCGCTCTCGCTGACGCCGATGATGTGCTCGCGGTATCTGCGCCCCGAGTCCGCGCAGCACGGTGCAGCCTACAACGCCATTGAGCGTGGCTGGCAGCTGGGACTGGGTGCGTACGAGCGGAGCCTAGCCGCGGTCATGCGGCACAAACGGCTGGCCGTGCTCGCTTCGCTGCTGGTCTTCGGGGGCACAGTATACCTGTTCTCGATCGTGCCCAAGGGGTTCATCCCCAGCACCGACACCGCCTTCCTGACCGGCTCCATCGAGGGCCCTGAGGGTGCCTCTTTTGCCGCCATGAAGCAGTACCGCCAGGCGGTGGTGGAGGTGCTGAAAGGCGACCCGAATGTGCAGGTGTACATGTCAAGCGTGGGCGCCGGCGGACCGGTCGGCGCGGCCAACCAGGGCCGCGTGTTCCTGCGCCTGAAACCGCGCGACGAGCGCCCGTTGAGCGCCGATGGCGTGGTGGCCAGTCTGCGCCAGAAACTGAGCGCCGTGCCTGGGGTGCGGGCGTTCATGATGAATCCGCCGGCTATCAACATCGGCAGCCGCTTCGCCTCGGGCCTGTACCAATACACCCTGCAGTCAGGGGATCTGGACGTCCTCTACCCCGCGGCCCAGGCGCTGGAGGCCCGCCTGCGGCAGGAGCCCGGGCTGCGCGACGTGACCAGCGACCTGCGCGTCAGCAACCCGGAGGCCAACGTCGCCATTGACCGCGACCGGGCCGCCTCCCGGGGGGTAACGCCGCAGTCCATCGAAGAGGCACTGTACTCAGCCTACGGCACGCGCCAGGTGTCAACCATCCTGGCGCCCAACAACCAGTACTACGTCATCATGGAGTTGCTGCCCGAGCATCAGAGCGACCCGGCAGCCTTGTCGCTCTTGTGGGTTCGCTCGGCCAGCGGCGAGTTGGTGCCGTTGTCGGCCGTGACCCGAATCCGCACGGCCACCGGGCCCTTGACGGTGAACCATTCCGGGCAACTGCCGTCGGTTACGTTGTCGTTCAACCTGGCAGAGGGCGTGTCCCTCAGCGAAGCCGTCACCGCCGTGGACCAGGCCGCCCGCGAGACCCTGCCGGCCGATCTGGTGACCAACTTCTCGGGCACAGCCCAGGCCTTCCAGAGTTCCCAAGGCGGCATGCTGGGGCTGCTGCTGCTGGCGATCTTGGTGATTTACCTCATTCTGGGCATTCTGTACGAAAGCTTCGTCCATCCCATCACGATCTTGACCGGGCTGCCCTTCGCCCTTTTCGGCGCCGTCCTGACCTTGCTCGTTTTCCGCACCGACCTCAGCCTGTACAGCTTCGTCGGCCTGATCATGCTCATCGGCGTGGTCAAGAAGAACGCCATCATCATGATCGACTTTGCCCTGGACGCACGGCGCAGCGGCATGCAAGCCGAGGCTGCCATTCTGCAGGCGTGCAGCGTGCGGTTCAGGCCGATCATGATGACCACCATGGCCGCGCTGATGGGAACCCTGCCCATCGCGCTCAGCCTGGGTGCCGGCGCCGAGGCCCGGCGTCCTCTGGGTCTATGCGTGGTCGGCGGCCTGGTATTCTCGCAGGTGATCACCCTCTATGTCACGCCGGTCTTCTTCACCTATCTGGACCGCCTGCAGACGCGCCTGACGCGACGGCCCCACCCGGCACATGGCGTCATGGCCTGAGCCGGCACATGGCGTCATGGCCTGAGCCGGCACATGGCGTCATGGCCTGAGCCGGCACATGGCGTCATGGCCTGAGCCGGCACATGGCGTCATGGCCTGAGCCGGCACATGGCGTCATGGC
>CAITNQ010000321.1 GCA_903893785.1 uncultured Gemmatimonadota bacterium | reverse complement strand
CCTCGACCGCCACGTAGAGGGCCGCCTCAACTGGGTCGTAACCGACGCGAAACCAGGCGGCAAAGTCGGCCGCATTCGCCGGCTCAGCCCCGAACTCAGACCGCGCGATGGGGTACGGTGTCAGTCCAGCGGGCCAATCGGAGAAGTCGCCGTCGAGGGTGATGCCGGTGATCGGCCCCGCCACCGCCAGAGCGCCGTTGTACGCGTGGGCCGGGCGATGGAGAACGGCCATCAGCGTCAGGGCCAAGGTCAGCTGCAGCAGTCGGTAGGGCCTCAAAGCGGCTACCTCCCAAAGTGAACCCACCACGGCCATTCCATCCGCGCTCGCGTCGTTCCCGGCGTGTAGTATAATCGGACCGTGCTGGGCCGCCAACGCGCGGTTGAGTCCGGCGCTACGTGGCCGGCATGGGGCGGCCGTCATGTGTTGTCGATGAGACGACCGTCGATGTGGTGGACCGCAACCCGGGGATCTTCGGCGAAGCGGCGAGGCGCCTGCCCAACCCCTACACGGCCCAACATCCGAGCGTGCCCTGGCGCCAGACGGCGGGACTGCGCCATCGCATCGTGCACGACTACGCGGGTCTTGATGTGGAGATCGTGTGGGTTATCGTCAGTCGCGACGTGCCGTTGGTGGCAGCGGCGCTGGCGGGCCTGATGAGGGTCTGAAGCGCGCGCGCGGCCGCTCGGCAGGCTGACGGCCGCGCGCGCTTGCCTCAGTCTGGGCTAGGCTAGCCGCGATCAACCGACCAGCGCTCGGCGCATTCCAACAGCCGCCGCGCCTCGGTCTCCGAGGCACACCAGACATCGAGGAACAAGCCGCGCGCCGACAGCAGTTCCAGCGCCCGTTGCACCTCGTCGGCCGCAATCGACAGGTGCAGCCCCTTGCCGGCGCGCTGCACCTGTCGCAGCACGTCCAGGTAGTGGAGCGGGCTCGGCTTGCCGGCCCCCGGGAGGATCTGCAGGGCCTGAAGACGTTCCAGTCCGCACAGGGCGTCCACGTGGGCAAAGGCGCCGATGCCGTCCACGTGGTACACGCTGTGGTCGAGATAATCCAGCTGGCGCTTGAGTGACGGCAGGAAGAGCTCGCGGAACATGGCCGGACCGATCATGTACGAGAAATCATTGTGCGTGGCGTAGAAACGGCCGGGCGACCACAGCGGGAACCAGCCACAGGTGCCGCCGTTGGCCGCCGCTACCTCGGCGCTCAGTACGCTGAAATGCTCGCACCACATCTCCATCAGGTACGCCTCGGCCTCGCGCACCCAGTGCGGCCGATCCAGGCAATCGAGCAGCAGTTGCTGGTTGCCGCGCAGCGCCGCCAGGGTGTCGCCACACCCGCCAAAGGCACCGGTCGACACCAGGCATCTGCCCTGCGAGCGCGCCACGGCGAAGCGCAGCATCGCCAGCGTCCACACATATTCGGGGTGCTGCGGATCGAGGTGCAGGGACTCGACATCGAGGCGCTCAGCCAACACCGGTGCGCCCTTGGTCCAGCCCGTGTGCTCGTCCAGCTCATGCTCGTTGCCTAGCAGTACCGGGATGCTGTTGTTGCCTGGGTAACCCGGGTTCCAGATGGGTAGGGCTTCGCCGCCGAAGTAAGTCCGCCCCATGCTGTATTGGTTCTGCCGGTCGATGTGCTCCAGGTCGTACCACCGCTGCTGCACCGAGGTGGGCGGGGCTGGGGCCGGCAGGTCCATGGGTTCGGCCCGCGGTGCCCAGACCGCCAGGCCGCAACGGCCGTAATACTCGTGCCGCCACCACGCCAGGTACCGTTCCTGCGCCTCAGCCCAGTCGGGTTTGTACAGCAGTTCGGTCATGTCGGCCGTTCCTCGGTGTGGTGCGCCTTGTCCGTCTCGGCACCGGGCGGTTGCGTCGACTTGCAGGTCGGCCCCAGTGAGCTATGGGTGGGCTGTCTCCCCGTCACCTGCACCGGACAAATCGATGGCATACTGCCGGCAGAGGCTGCCCGGGCTCACCGGTGAACCATGTGCCAATAGGGACACGCAGGTCATCGAGGTCCTGGATGGAGTTGGGGTACTCCAACCCTGGCCCGGCTCGGCGGCCTGTCCGCTAGTAGCCGCCGGACCGGCCGCCGACGGGACCTGGTCCCGCGTATCACGCTCCGCGAGTGTTCTGATCGCATGGCGAAGCGTACCGCGCCATGTGACACCCGTCAAGCTCACCGCCCGTCCTGGGCGCCGTCCCGGCAGCGTCAAACGCGCTGACGCCGGCCCAACGAAGAGCCGCGTGCCCACGGACCGCCCGATCCGCAGCCGGCATGGTTCAGGCAGCCGCCGGCGTCACAGCCGCTCGCCTCCATGGGCCAATCGAGCGCAGTCGTGACGGCCCAGAACGCTGTCTGCTCCGCGACGGATCGCATCTGCTCCTCCGTGCGCCGCGCGGTTGAGGCCGCCCCCGCGCCGGCGCCGGCCGACCTCACGCCGTGGCCGCACCTGCCGTGCGCGCCATTGACGGGCCGGCCCCGCGGGCCGCTTGTTCTGGCCAGGGCGACGGGCCAATGGCCCGGGCCTCCGCGTGGACCGGAAGTCGGCCCGTGTCGGCGCCATCCACGCAAGATCACGAGTCCTCATCGCCGGCACCGCACGCGCCCAGGCCACGCCTGGCGGCCCGGGGGCTCTCATCGCCGCTATCGTCGCCGCCGGCGTGGTCTGCGGATCCATCATCCGCGCCGGGCCGCGCGCACCATCGGCGTCCGTCGCGCTCAACCGTTCGTCCCGCCGGCCATGGCCGGCCATGAGCCAACCCCAAGGAGGCCCTCGTGCGTGTCTACATCCTGACTGACCTGGAAGGCGTCACTGGGGTGACCCTGTGGCGGCAGACCGGCCCCACCCACCGCGAGGCCTACCTGGAGGCGCGGCGGCTGCTCATGGCCGACATCAGCGCGGTGGTCGACGGCTGCGTGGACGGGGGCGCCACTCGGGTCACCGTGCTCGATGGCCACGGTTGCCCGTACAACATGCTGCCCGAACTGATGCATCCGGCGGCCGAATACATCTGCGGCAAAGGCTTTCCCCGCGGCTGGGGCATGGAGGAGGGGTACGACCTGGGGATGCAGGTCGGCGCCCACGCCATGTGCCGGACCGCCAACGGCGTGCTCTGCCACACCCAGAACCACACCACCGACGCCCGTTATTTTTACCATGGCCGCGAGATGGGCGAGATCGCCCAAGGCGCCCTGGAGATGGGGCACTTCGGTGTCCCCTGCGTGTTCGTCTCGGGCGACGATGCGGCCTGCCGCGAGGCGCGCGACTTCCTCGGCGAGCACTGTGTCACGGTCGCCGTGAAGAAGGGCTTCGGAAGGCAGTGCGCCTCGTTGCTGGCCCCGGCCCGCACCGGCGCATTGCTGCGCGCCGGCGCCCGTGAGGCCATGCAGCGGGCCCACCTGGTCCCGCCGATGGTGCTGCCGCTGCCCATCCCGGCGCGCGTCGAGACCCTGCTCGAACCGGTTGACGACGACGTGCCCGCATCGCAGATCGCGGCGTTGCCGCACCGCGTGCGCGAGGGCGTGTGCGCCACGGCCCTGGACATCTACAGTTTCTGAACCAGCCGCCCAAACCCGGGGACACGACCCCCGGACGGGCCAGCAGCGGTGTATGTCTCGCGTCCGGCGGCCCCACCAAGGCGGCGGTACATGGCCACGTCAGCTCGGCGCGTACGACGGCCCGCACCAGCAGCCAACGGTGCCTGTCTCGCGCCCGGCGGCCTCGCCAAGGCGGCGATACACGGCCACGTCAACTCGGCGCGTACGACGGCCCTCACCAGCAGCCAACGGTGCCTGTCTCGCGCCCGGCGGCCTCGCCAAGGCGGCGATGCGGTCTCACGTCAGCGCTGCGGGCACGCCGGTCCGCACCCACCCCCGGCCGGCGTCGTCACGTCAGGCTGATGCTCTGCGGCAGGAGGAAGTTCTGCGAACCGGTCAGCACGGGTCAGCACGAACCGTCCCGGAGTCGGGTCAGTGTCTACCAGGCTGACTGTGGCTCAGGGTGCCGCCAGGGCCGGTGTGGCTCAGGGTGCCGCCAGGGCGCTGTCCAGCGACTCGTACACCGGCACCCAGGCGGCCAGGCCGACGATGGCGAACACCCGGCGGAAATGGGCTGATGGGTGGACTATGCGGATGTCGATGCCAGTATCGCGCAAGGGCAGCAGCAGGTCCAGCAGCACGGCGATGCCCGCGCTGTTGATCATCGAACCTACGGCGAACGCGACCACGATCCGCGCCTCCGCAGCGGCGGCCGCTACGGCCGGCGCCAGCACTTCGGCACCGGTGTCCGAAATGTAACCGCCCACGTCGACACGGGCGACCCCATCGTGGACCGTTACGGTTGCAGTTGGGTTCGGGTCACCCATCGCTCATTCCTCCATACGCACGACAACGCAGGTAATGTCGTCGGCCTGGGGGGTCGGGCCGACGAACTGAGCGATGGCCGCCACGATATGGTCGATCACCTGTTCCGGCGGTAGCCCCAGGCGGCAGGCGCTCTCGACCGTGGCTAAGGTGCGATCGAACCCGAACACCTCGCCAGCGGCATCAGTGGCTTCGGCGATTCCATCAGAGTAAAGCACGAGGTAGTCGCCAGGCGTTAGGCGACGCTCCCGGACAACATACGCCACGCCACGCTTGACGCCCAGTGGCAGGGCGTCCATGGGTACCTCGGACAACCGTTGCCGGTCGCGCTCAAAGTGACAGGGGTATGGGCAACCGGCGTTGGCCAGCATCACCACCCGCGTACGGGGATCAACGCGGAACATGGTCAGGGTCACATGCGTGCGCCGGGCGAGTCGCTGGCACAGGACCTCGTTGAGCCCGTCGAAGATGCCTGCCAGGTCCCGATCCGAGCGCATCTGCATGTCCAGGATGCCGCTGAACATCACGGCAGGAATGGCCGCCTGCATGCCGTGGCCCGTCACGTCGGCCAACGCCACGGCCAGGCATGTTGACGTCTGGTAATACTGGAACAGGTCGCCGCCAACCTGGCTGGCCGGCAAGCACCTCCCGGCCGCGGTGACGCCACCGACCGCCGGCGGCGCGGTCGGCATGAGCGCCATCTGCAGGTCGTGTGCGGTCTGCAGCTCCCGCTGCAGCTCGGTGATGAGCCGCTTCTGCGCCTGGTCCCGCTCCTCGTGCGCCTGGGTGAGCTGCTGGTTGGTCTCCTCAAGAGCCTCGTTCTTGCCCTCCAATTCGCGCGTCAGTCGGTGCACGTCGATGTGCGCCTGCACGCGCGCCAACACCTCCTCCTGCCGGAAGGGCTTGGGGATGTAGTCCACGGCGCCGGCGCGGAAGCCGGCTACCACGCTGTCGGCCTGATCGTTGGCGGTAATGAACACCACCGGGATCTCCGCTGTGGCCGGATCGGCTTTCAGGCGACGGCACACTTCGTAGCCGTCCATCACCGGCATCATGACATCGAGCAGCACCAGGTCAGGACGTGCCTGCGCGACGACCTGCAGCGCCTTGGCGCCACTGGTAGCCACCAGCACCGAATGGCCGCGCGTCTCCAGCACCTCCAGCAGGAGGCGAAGGTTGGTCGGGTTGTCGTCAACGATCAGAATCTTGGCGCCGGGTGGAGCCACCCCCGATCCGGCCATGCCGCGCACCTGCCTTTCCCGAGCCGTCAGTGCGGCGAGATCTCGCCCAACACCGCCAGCACCGCCTCCAGGTCGAATGATTCGAGGTGCGCAGACAGGGCGTCGGCCAACTGCGCCCCCTCAGCGCCCAGATCCCGGAGCTCGGCGACGGCCTTGGAAAGCTCGGTCACGTTGGACACGGCGGCCGTGTCCTTCAGTCTGACCAGCAAGGGCTCAGGGAGCGAGATGCGGCTCAGATCGAGCGGTGTCCGCGCGGGTGCTGCCGGCGTGGCGCCTTCGGCGAACTCGTATTCCGTGCCCAGTAACCGGGCCATGCACCGGTAGATTTCCTCCACCCGCACGGGTTTGCCAATGAAATCGGCGAAGCCGGCCTGCAGGTAGTGGTGGCGCTCGTGCTCAAGCGTCGAGGCGGACACGGCCGCCACCTTGATCACATTCGTGCCCGGGTCTTCGGCCAACTGCTGCATGGCCTGCATGCCGTCGAGCTCGGGCATGCGGATGTCCATGAACACAATGTCGGGCCGTTCCTGCCGCGCCACCTGCACGGCTTCGCGGCCGTTCACCGCCACGCGCACCTCCACGCCGATGGCTTCCAGCAACTGGGCCAGAATGGCGCGGTTGGCCTCCACATCATCGGCCACCAGGGCCCGGACGCGTTGCCCGGGTGCCAACCGCACCACGCGGTGCCAGTCCTGCTCGTGTTCAGGCTTCACCGCGCCAGCGGCCGGGGGCAGGGGCAGATTGAAATAGAACCGGGTGCCGTGGCCCAAGGTGGACTCCAGGCCGAGGCTGCCGCCCATCAACTCGACGAGGCGCTTGGACACAGCCAGGCCCAAACCTGTTCCGCCGCGCTGCCGGCCGGCTTCCCCTTGCTGGAACGGCTGGAACAGGCGGTCCTGTTCCTCCTGGCTGATCCCCTGGCCCGTGTCGACGACCTCGAACAGTTACGACTCGCGACCCTGAGCGCTCACCCGCAGGGCGACGCTGCCTTCCCCGGTGAACTTCACCGCGTTCCCCAGCAGGTTGATCAGCACCTGCATCAGCTTGCTCTCGTCACCGCGCACCAGCAGCGACGAGGGCCGGGGCGGCTCCAGTCGCCAGGCCAGACCAGCCTCGCGACAGCGCAGCTCGAACATCACCGCCATGCTCTGCAGCAGCTGGGTCAGGTCGAAGTCGGCGCGATGCACCTCCATGCGACCGGCCTCGATCTTGGATATGTCGAGCACCTCGTTGATCAGCTTGAGCAGGTGGTCGCCACTGGTCTGGATGGTCTCGATCGCCCGCCGATGCTTGTCCGGCAGGTCCTGGCTGTGCTGCATGATCTGGGCGTAGCCGATGATGGCGTTCATCGGCGTGCGGATCTCGTGGCTGATGTTAGCCAGGAACTGCGATTTGGCCTGGTTAGCCAACTCGGCCGCGTCCTTGGCCTCGCGCAGTTCGGCGTTCGTGGCCTCCAACTCCGAGATCAGGCGGTTCTGGGCCTCGGTGGCTTGCTGGAAGTCGCGGTACCGGGCGTAGGCCAGGTCAATGACTTCGGCGAAGTCGCGGATCCGATCGATCTCGCCGCTGGCGTACCCCGGGCGCGGCCCGGACCAACCTCGCGTCAATGCCAGGGTGCCCCCGCTGAAGGGCACATCGACCCCCCACGCCGCCGCGCCTGCATCCAGCTCGCTGTCCAGCGCTACCCAACTGTGTTTCTCGCCCGGCGAAAGGGCGCGGGCCCAGGCCTGGCCGCTGCGCCACTGCTCCAGGAACGGGCGCCACACGTCCTCCTCGGCCGCCAACGGCGTGACCTCGAGGCCCTCGTCCACCGCCCGCAGCACATCGATGCGGCCGGCCGCCTCATTCACGGCGCGCAGGTGGATCCTCTCGTACCCGACGTTCAGTCGCTGAAACTCGTCGCCGACCTGCGTGATCACCCGGTGGATGTCTTCCGGCCGTTTCATCGCCAGCACCCGGTGCCGCACACGCTCCAGAGCCACGTCCACAGTGAAGCTGCGCAGGGTGTTCGCCACGGCGGGGTCCCGGGCACCTAGCTGGTCGAGGACGTTGCGTGCGACCGAACTGCCGCAGAGGTTGAGTAGATCGGCCACCACCTTCGGGCCCCCCACGTCTTGGTTGCCTCCCAGGATGTCCCGGAGCGAACTCTCCAGGCTCTCCTCGACCTGCTGAATGACGTTGGGCGTGATGTTCTCCATGGTGGCGATGCGATAGGCCACATCCGACTGCAGGCGCTCGGGAAGCTGGGCCAGGATCCCCGCGCCTTGGACCGACTCGAGTTGGGAGAGGATGAGGGCGATGGTCTGCGGGTGTTCTTGAGAGATGAACGGCGCGATCTGGTCCGCCGCCACGTTCTTGAGCATGTAGAATCCTGCGGACACGGCGCTCGTCACCCGGTTCAGGACTTCGGCAGCTCGGCGCGGCCCCACAGCCCTTTCGAGGGCTGCCCTGGCAACGTCGACCCCCCCCTGGGTAGCCCAGGTCCCGGCCCGCAGGTGCTGCACGAAATCAGTCAGCGCCTGTTCCTGGGCTTGGCGCGTGACGCTTCTCAGGCCCGCGATAGCCTGGGCGACTTCCTCGACTTCGTGATCACTCAGGTGCCTGATTACCTCTCCGCCCACCGCCGGACCAAGGGCAATGAACAGCGCGGCAAGCCGGCGCAGCGCCTCGCCGGTATCGGGTCGGGTTTCCGGGTTGCCCGCGCCGCCGGCCCCCTCGGCCAGCAGGCTGCGCACCAACTGGGCGGCGTCCTCGGCCCGCTCCCAGACCAGAGCGACCTGACTGCCAGGCTCCAGGCCTTGTGGCAGCGACCGCTGGGTAGCCGCGACCGGCGCCAGGGCTGCCAAACCGGACGCGGCACGGGCCTGGGTCGCGGTTGCGGCGGTCGGCGCCTCGGGGTCCACCGCCGTTCCGCGCGACTCGGGATCCGCCGGCGTCGAGCCATCTGACGCAAGCCGCGCGACCGCCGCGGGCCGTCGGGCGCGTTCCAGCTGCTCCCTGTCGGCGGCTCGTGCAGCGCGATCCGCCGTTACCACGGCCAGGGCCTCGTCCCACATGGCCGAGGGGTACGGCGCGGGAAGCGGCATGGCCTCCACCTGCGCCAGCGAGGGTGCGTCCCAAGGCTGTATTGAGACCATGGGCAACCGGCTCCTGGGCAAGCCCAAGACCCGTGCCGGTGGTGGCGAAGTGCTCATATCGGTCATCCTGTTCGCGCTCAGGCATCCATCGCGAGGCGGAAACCCACCGTCTCCCGCCGGGCATGCGCCGCCAGGCCGGTGCGGTGCGTGGTCCGCACCGTCGCACGCGCGTCCCGGAAGCAGCCGCCGCGCACCACCCGCTCCTCCCCGACCTCGGGTCCGCGGGGCGCAATGCCTGGCGAACGCCTGTAGTAGTCGGGATCAAAGCAGTCGGCGCACCATTCGTACACGTTGCCGGCCATGTCCCACAGGCCATACGGGCTGCGTCCGGCGGGGAACTGGTCCACCGGCGCGGTGGTGCCGATGGCGTTATTGCAGTTGCAGCGTTCCTCTTGTACGAACCGCGTTCCCCAAGGGTACGGCCGTTCGTCTGTGCCGCGCGCTGCCTTCTCCCATTCTGCTTCGGTGGGCAGCCGGGCGCCGGCCCACGCGGCATAGGCGCAAGCGTCGGACCAGGACACGTTGACAACCGGGTGGCGGGCGGTCTCGATCGGCCACGGCCAGTGGCCCGGAGCCGGGTGGCCGGTGCAGGCGACGAACTCCTCGTAGTCCTGGTTGGTCACCGGGAAGGGGGAGAGATAGTACGGCGGCAGGTGCACCGTGTGAGCGGGCCGCTCCCCGGGCGGGCTGTCCTCGTCGCTGCCGCCCATGGTGAACGGACCGGCTGGGATCAACGCCATGCGCTGCCGATTGGCCGCCGGCAGCACCTCCAAGCGCCGACGCTCCAGCTCAACCCGACGTGAGTCGGCCGCTATGCATTCCTCGCCGGAATCCTGGCGCAGGGCCCCCAGCGCCTCGGTGACCCGCTGCAGTTCGGCGACGGCCTCGAAGTCCTCAGCCGTCGGTGCAGCCGCCATGGCCGCCGGCCCGTTCACCAGCACCGGCTCGGGCCCGGTAAGTTGGGGCATTGCCGGGTTGACCGCGGCCAGGCGTGTTACTCGCACCGCCATCAACTCGCCCACGACCACCAACTCGCCCGCGGCGAACGGGTGGTCGTTGACCAGGAGATCGAAGGACTCACCGGCCAGCTTGTCGAACTCGATGACGTCGTGCTCCTTGAGCGCGGCGAGTTCGGCGAGGCGCATCGATCTGCGGGCGAGTTCCGCCTTGATCTGCAGGCGGATGCTCATCAGATGGGCCAGGTTCGCCTGTTGGCGTTCGAGCAGGGCCGCGGCCTCGGCGGCGGTGAGATGGCGAACGGTTTTCATGGGGCGCCCGCCTCCGAGTTGACGATCTCCGTGATCCGTACGCCGAAACGCTCGTTGACCGTCACCACCTCGCCGCGAGCGAAACGCCGGCCACTGACGTATAGCTCTACGGGCGCGCTCACGGTTTTGTCCAGCTCTATCAGTGACTGCTCGCCCACCACTAGGAGCTCCTCGAGCGTCGCCCAAGCCCGCCCCAACTCGGCCGAGACGGTAACCGCAATGCCCTGCACCGGCGCTCCGTACGGGGGCGCTCCAGCCGCCGTCGGCGCCGTCAGGGCGGCGCCATCCCGTTGCTCGTCAGCCACAGTCCATCCCTCCGGTTCTCAGTTCCCGACGGGTACGCCAACATCCGCGCGCGTCGGCCCAGCGGGAAACCGGCTCAGGACCTCGGTTACTCGGATACCGAAATACTCACCCACGGTCACGATCTCCCCCCTCGCCATCAACTGCTCGCCAATCCGTACCTCGATGGGCTCGCCCGCCAGTCGGTTCGGGTCGATGATCGAACCGTGGTCCAGTTCCAGCAGCTCGTCCAGCGTCAGTTCGGTGCGCCCCAGTTCCAGCGATACCTGCACCATGGTGCGCCGCAGCTGGGCGCGCATGGGGCCCGTCGGCTGCTGCCCCGTCTGCTCCTCCATCCGTGGCCTCCTTGTCTGCCTGAACCGGTCAGTGCCGCTGCGTTTGCCGTTCCCCCGGTACCTTGCCGACCACCTGCAGACCTAGTTCGCCGGCGGCGTTCACAAATGGGCGCGCCAGGTACTTGGGCTCGCCCCCGGTGTAGACCACGCACGGATCCGTGCTGCGACTGCCGGTGCAGATCACCTGGCCGACCTCAAGGTTGCCCACCTCCTCCACCGTCAATTGGGCCCGGCCGATCTCGGCCCTGACCGGCACCCGCACCGGCCCGAGACGGGCGCGGTTCTGCCGCATGAGCTCGCCTCGGCTCAGTCGGTTACTGCGCACGTAGTTCTGCTGGCCCAGCCGGGGCAGGATCGATTCCAGGGTGAAGAACGGATAGCACAGGCTCACCAGGCCGCTGCAGTTGGCCGAGTTAACCTCAAAAGCCAACAGAATGACAATCTCGCTGGCCGCAGTGATCTGGATGAACTCCGGGTTGGTCTCCAGTTCGGTGTCGGCGATCTCCACCCGCAGGATCGGTTCCCAGGTAGCCTCGAGATCCTCGATCACGCGCTTGATGATGCGGTTGATGACTCCAATCTCGATCGGTGTCAACTGCCGGGCGTCCACTCCAGCCGAGGAACCTCGACCGCCGAAAATGCGATCGACGAAGGCGAACACCACCGGCATGGCGAAGTCGATGATCGCCTGACCGTTGGTCGGCCCCAGGGTGAACTGGTACGAGCAGGACGGGTTGGGCAACGACATGATGAATTCGGCATAAGTCGTCTGATCAACGAAGGCTGTGTCCACGTCGACCACGGCGCGCATGGCCCCGGAGAAGGTCGAACTCAGCAGCCGGGCGAAGTTGTCGTGCAGGCTCTCCAGGGTGCGTAGCTGGTCCTTGTTGACCCGGGCCGGATGCTTGAAGTCATAGGTCGTGACGATTCGCTGGTCCGTACTCTCCTCGAGGTCGGCCGTGTGGGCGCCTTCTGGCTCCTGCGGGACCTCGTCTCCATCGCTGCCACAGCGCATCGCCTGAGTCTGGCCTGCCTGCCTGGCCGCCCGTTGATGCCCCGATGACGGCTCGTCGTCGCTCGTCCTGCCTGCCTTACGGGTTTCCCTGAGCAGGGCCTTGGCAGCCTGCTTGAGGTTCCTCATCGTGGTGCGCGACACACTCCTGCCCTCCAGCGCCTCGGTCGCGGCCTGCCCCGACAGGAGCTCAAGACGGCCGCATGGCTCGTCGGTGGCGGCGAGTTCACGGATCCGTGCGGTCAGCGTGGCGGCTTCGGGCCCACCGATGCCGGCGCGGTCCAAGGCGGCCTGGAACGCGTTCATCGCCCGGCTCTCGTCCGTAGCCCCGCCGTCGTCGGTGGCCGAGAGCAGCGCCTCGATCTCGTCTTGGGTCAGGATGTCAGCCATCTTCTGTTTCTCCCTGGACACCGATGTCGGGGCCCCATGGCCCCAGCGTCTGTGCCTGGCATCAAGGCGCTTACCACGGGTTGCCGCGGCGCCCCCGGCCGCGGCTCAGGCGTTGGCACCCGTCGCTGCCTTGCTGGGCCTGACCGGTCCCTTGCCCCCCAGCACGCGGTAGATGCGGTTCCGGCTGGTTCTCAGCAACCGGGCGGCCTCGGTCACGTTCCCGCCGCACCGCGCGATGGCCTCTTCAATCACCCGTCGTTCGGCCTGATGCGCCGCGTCGTCCAAATCCAGGGGGGCGACCGGGCCATCCGCCGGTCCGAGGTGCCGCTCGGCGGCTGGCGCGCGACCCGACGCGGCGTTCTCTGCGGTCGACAAGGGCAAGGCGGCCGGCAGCCGCAGATGCTCCCACTGGATCTCGGCCCCGCGACTTTCGATCAGAGCCCGCTCCACGATGTTCTTGAGCTCCCGGACATTGCCTGGGAAGTCGGCCCGTGTCAGACTTTGCTCAATGGCAGCAGAAAGGGCCTGGACCGGGCGGCCCATCTCCTTGGCGAACAGCCGAACGAAGTGCTGCGCCAGCAGCGGAATGTCCTCGCGGCGCTCGCGCAAGGGCGGCGCTTCGACTGTGTACCGGGCCAGGCGGAAGTACAGGTCGCGGCGAAAACTGCCCCGTTCGAGGCGCTCGGCCAGATTGGCGTTGGTGGCGGACAGGACCCGCACGTCGATGGCCCGTGGCCGGGTGGCGCCGACGGGCCAGACCTGACCGTCTTCGAGCACGCGGAGCAGCCGGCCCTGCAGTTCGGTCGGCATGTCGGCGATCTCGTCGAGGAAGAGGGTGCCTCCATCGGCCATCGCGAAGTAGCCTGGCCTGTCCGTCGTGGCACCCGTGAAGGCGCCGCGCACATGGCCGAACAGGGCAGACTCGACCAGTTCGCGGGGGATGGCCCCGCAGTTGACCGCTACGAAGGGTTTGTCCTGGCGCGGGCTGCCAAAGTGGATGGCCCGGGCGATCAACTCCTTGCCCGTGCCGCTCTCGCCCGAGATCAGGACCGAGGTGCGCGGGTTGTCCTGCATGAGCTGGATCTTGGCGAAGATGGCGCGCATGGTCGGGCTCTGGCCGACCAGCTCGTCAAGGCCCCAGCGTTCGGCTTCCTGGTGCGAGAGCAGGCTCAACTGCCCCTGCAGGGCTTGGCGCTGCGCGAGGGCGCGCTCCAGTTCCTGGTTCCGCTCGGTCAGGGCCGCCTGCGCTGCCTGGAGCTGCAGATGAAGCCGCCGGAGCTGAACGTGGGTCGCCACGCGCGCGAGCACCTCCTCTTCCTGGAAGGGCTTGGTGACATAGTCCAGGCCGCCGGCCGCGAACCCGGCGATGACATCAGCCTTCTCAGTACGCGCGGTCAGGAAGATCACCGGGATGTCCTTGGTCTCTACCGACGCCTTGAGCCGGCGGCAGACCTCGTAACCATCCATGGCAGGCATCATGACGTCCAAGAGGACCAGATCCGGCCGGGCCTGCGCGGCGATCGCCAGGGCCCGCCGTCCGTCTGTGGCTACCAGGACACTGCTGCCACCCGCCTCCAGCACCTCCAGCAGTACCCTCAGGTTTGCCGGGTTGTCGTCGACAATCAGGATGGTGCCGCCGTTTAAGGAGGTCGACCGCGGTTCCGCATCAGACATCGGCATGATCCATCGGCAGGCAGGTGCTACGTGAGCGAGACAACGCAAAGGGCGTGCCGCCACTACTCACAGTCGCATATTCGCGCCCATTCTCCAATATAGTCAAACTTGTTCGCGAGCCGTGGCTTCATGATCGGCCGGGTTCAGTGTCTCAGTTCAGGCACAATTGCCACGATTGCGGTACGCTGTGTGTACCGAGATCGGTACAGTCGATCTCGGTGGCCCCTCTGGATCACGTGCGGTCCCGCTGCCGCCGAGCCAGTTGGGGCAGCCCGCCGTGCGGCAGCCCCGGCACCTGACCGACCGGGGTACCCAAGAGGTGGCACGCGGATGGCCCCGCCGGGGGGCTGGGGGAATGGTCGAACCGGTACGCTTGGCGGACCGGCCGTGATCCGCTCTGGCCCGACGACTGACCGCGCACCGGCCGCCGCGGCCGCGATGGGCACCCATCTCACGCGCGCCGTTGGGCGCGACACTGTTCGTGGGCCGCCTGCCCGGCCAGCCAGGTCGGGGTACCCGCCCGCCGCGACCGCGCGGGCCGGCTCAGACGTGTCAGGCGCTCCGGTAGTTTCCCTTGATGCGCGCCGCACACGGTGAGCCGCGCTCCCTGGTCAACGTAAGCCGATCTTGCCGTCGGCCGCGTCGCCAGCACTGCCTGTCGTCCCAAGGGCATCACGAGGCTTCACCTTGGGGCAGTGAGCCGGATGCTGAGCTGTGCCGTGGCGCAGGTGAACGCGGTGCGCCTGGCTAGACGCACCGGGGCGGCCCGGGCTGGCTGGGGATGCGGCAGTTGCAGCCAAGCGCAGTCGGGAAAACTGCCGGCACTGCCGCAGAATGCCGGCTCGACGGCGACACCCCGCCCCTCGAGGGCCACGCCAAGGGTCGGGTTCACGACAGTGGTGATCTGGCGGTTGGGTCAGCTCAACCGGCCAATGGACGCAACCCCGGCAATGGATTTCGACGTGCCGGCGCCCACTGGCATCGCGGCCACGCCTGACGGCGATGCCAATGGGCTCGGGTGGCCGTTGAGCGTGCTCGGCCCCGGCGGGTGGCCATGCCAGCCCATGTCTGCATGGGCCTGGAACGGCGTCAGAGATAGCTCATCCACGGACTCCGCGATGTCCGCTTGACGCCCGCGTACCACCTGGCCACAGGATAGAGGGCGGCCACAACGGCCAGCCAGAGGAGGTAGACGACCGGGAGGCCGTAGCCGTAGCCGGGCGGATTTGGCGCCGTAACGTCCAGGAAGCTGGGTCCGTAGACGGCCCACCCGTGCGCCATGCACACGGCGAAAAGGAAAGCCACGTGCACGATGAAGTAGAACAGCGGTACACGGCCCAGGGTCAGCAGCAGACCGTTAACGCGACCAAGGCCGCGCTCCCATAGCGGAAACAGCGCCACGGCGGGGCCCAGCGTCATCAGCAGGAAGCACAGCGACGGTGGGTACTTCGTGCAGTTAAGCCAAGACAGCAGTGTGAACACCCCGTTGCGCTGCGTCGACCAGGGCGTCAGGTCGCCGTAGACGTTAGCCGTGCGCAGGAGCACGAACAGCGCTACAGCACCGACCCCCAACCGCACACACCAGCGGCGCCGGACCGCCGGAGCGTACTGCAGCAGCGCGCCGAAACCGTACCCCAGGGCCATCACCCCTATCCACGGGATCAGCGGATAGTGCACCGACACCGTCAACCCTTCGAACGGGTGCACCTCGCCCGGGACATGCAGCACCCGCCACAGGCCGGATAGGGCTCCCAGACTCTCGGGCGTTACGGTGTCCAGCGCGTTGTGGCCGGCAACCACCACCAGGCCAATGGCAACGATGTACCGTACCCGAAGGTAGACGAGACCGGAAAGCACCACCATGGACCATCCGCTGGCCCATATGACGTCTAGCCAATAGATGCGCAGGCTGAAGGTCGCGTACACCAGATGACCGGTCACCACCAGGCCGACGATCACCAACCATAGCCCTCGCAGGAGCAGTTTCCTGGCATGCTGCAACACCGTTGGCGCGCGCGAGCGGCCCAAGTACGCTCCCACGCCCGCAAGGAACACGAACACGGGCGCGCAGAAATGGGTCACCCACCTTGTGAGGAACAGAGCCGGCGTGGTCTGCGTCAGGTCTGTCGGTTGGATGGCCCACGCCTGCGAGAAGAAGGCTCGTGTGTGGTCGAGCGTCATCACCACCATGACCAGCCCGCGCAGTAGATCGACTGACTCCAGACGGACGGCTCTCCGTTCCGGTTCAGGCTGCTCTTTCGTGCCGCCTTCGCGCTGCCCCGACGCGCCCATGGACGCCTCCTCGGTCACACGTTGCGGGGTGGGTAGCGCGCAGTCTCCGGCCACGGGCTGGGCGCGTCAAGGCGGCACGCCGCCTTACCCCTGCATGTTCCTGGCCCACGCCGCGGACGGGGCCAAGGGGAACTTCCTCGCCGCCCTCGCGGCCGCTGACGAGGACGGCCGTCACGGGGTGAACTTCTGGATTCGCTGGTTCCCCGGATCGGCGACGTACACGTACCCGGAGTCGTCGACGGCGATGCTGCCGCGGAAGAAGCCTTCGTTGGGGCCGCTCCCGAAGTCGAACTCTCCAGGTCCGCTACCCCGGGAGCCCCACTGCGTCAGGCAATGGTTGTGAAGGTCAAATGACTGTATCCGTTGGTTGACCGAATCCAAGACGAAGACGCGGCCGTCGGGGCCTACATCACACGACAGCGGCACTAGACACTCGCCCGGGCCGGAGCCCAGGACGCCGCCGACCGTGTTCATGTACGCCGGCCAGCGGCTGCGCCATGTGGCGCGGTCGCCGTCGGCGTAGGTCACCCGGTTTTCGGTGGGCAAGCAGAATGCGAGCACCTCTTCCTTGCTGCCTGCCAGACGACGGTATCGCGACTCCGACACGGCAGCAATGAGCGCGTACTGAGCGCTGCCTGCGGCCAAGTCGTACCCGGCCGATCCGGTAGTCAGGCGGGTCTCATCACCCACCTGCAGCAGTGTCGCCCAGCCGGCGCCCCTCTGCGTCGGACGTGTCCACAGCCAAGGGTCGGCCAGCGAACACCGTAGGTAGGCGCCATCTTCTGCCAGACTGAGCCAGTACGGGTGACCAGTCAACCCCTGGAAGGGTGCCTGGAACTGCCGCGTCCGAGGCCTTAGTCCCGCGCCGCTGGGCGGTAGGAATCGCCATTGCAGGAACACGTAAGCGTTAGTGCAATCAAGCCACAGGCGGAAGCTGGAAGCCGTGATCGACGCCGCAGGGGCGCCCAAGAAGATCCCGGTTCCTGCGGTTGAGGCCCTTACCTGAGCCGTGATCCCCGGGTTCGCGTATCCGGCGCTTGACGCCCATACGTACTGGTCCATGCCCCGCACCAGCAACACGCCATCGCCCGCCAAGGCAGAATCGCCACCGACCCATGAAGAAGGAAGCCCGGCCGAGAGATCGACGGGGGCGACGAGGCGCTGGCCGTCGGTCAGACCCATATCCGCGAACGCTCCCTCCGATGGCAGGTGCAAGACGACTTCGCCGACGCCTTTCTTGGCGTAGTCCATGAAGACGCCGGCCTGCTCGGGCAATAGGCGCTCTGCTGCGGACAGTGGCGCGCTGAACTCCCTCGTAAACAGCGCCACCGTGG
>CAITNQ010000320.1 GCA_903893785.1 uncultured Gemmatimonadota bacterium | reverse complement strand
GTGCAGCTCCTGGACCGACGCGGCGCCAAGCCTAAGCAGTTCGGCCTGGTGCAGGGCGACTTCTTCTCGCGCGCCATGGTGCTCTTCGGCAGCGAGGGCGACTCGCTGCGTCTGATCGAGCAGTCAATGTTCCTGCTGGGTAACCAAGGAGCCAAGGACGAGGAAACAGCGCAGGGCCGGGGCTATGACCTGGGTCCCGCGCGCCTGGTCAACCTGGCGACCCTGGAGAGTGCCGGCAACTTGTGGCGGCTGGATCAGGTGCGCAACCAGCGTCTCCGGCAGTTCGCCATTGAGAACCCGCGGGTGGAGACGCGCCATCGGCGCGCCGCGACGCTGATGGAAGAGGCCCGACAGGCGGCACGCGAGTGGCGCTGGGATCGCTACGAACGGGCCGCCCGGGAAGCCCTGGGCATCGAGTACCTGGCGTACCGCGATGTCCGCAGCACCCAGGACGATGTCATTGCCGGCATTGTGTTCTTTGTCGCGCTGATGGTGCCGGCGGCGTTTTTCGCTGAGCGACTGCTCTTCGCCCATCCGGATATCCGCAAGCAGTTGATGCTGTTCGCCGGCATCCTGCTGGTGATCTGGGTCATCCTGGCCCAGGTGCACCCGGCATTCCAGATCGCGCATCCGGTGATCATCCTGCTGGCGCTGATGATCTCGGTCATGGCCCTGTTCGTGGTCATGCTGATCATCGGCCGCTTCAACGCCTTCATGGCCGGGCTGCGCCAGCGACAGGCGGGGACGGCCAGCGCCGACCTCAGCCGCGGCGGCACCGCCTACGTCGCCTTCATGCTGGGCATCTCCAACATGCGCCGGCGGGTGCTGCGCACGGCCCTGACCCTGGCGACGATCACCCTGCTGACCTTCACGGTGTTGTCGTTCGCCTCGTTCAAACCGAAGATCAGTTTCGTCGGTTTCCAGAAGAAGTGGGAGCCTGCCTACTCCGGGGCCCTCCTCCACGATGTGCAGTGGGATCCGTGGGAGCAGTCGGTTCTCGACTACATGCGGTCCCACTTCGGCGACTCCGGTACCGTCGTGCCACGCACCTGGCTGACCCTGGGCCGCGAAGAGGAGGGGCAGGTTCCGGTCCAGCGCGGCAACCGCCAAGCCAGCGGCCTGGCCCTCCTGGGGCTGGCTCCCGAGGAGCGCCTCGTCACCGGCATCGACCGGGCACTGATTGCCGGCTCCTGGTTCACCGAAGACCGCGAGCAGAGCATCATCCTGCCGGCCGAGATGGCCGAGCAGTTGGGCTTGACCACCGACGACGTGGGTACGGCCCAGGTGCTCATGTTCGGCAAGCAGTGGACCGTGCGGGGCATCTTCGACGCCACGCGCTTCGCCGCCATCCGCGACCTCAACAACGAACCGCTCACTCCGGCCAAACAGAAGGCGGCCCAGGGGATGATGCCGGGCATGACCCGCATGGTCCAGGCGACCACGCGCAATTCGGCGCTGGACATGGACATGGGTTTCGAGCACCTCGACCCCAAGCGGGTCCCGGTGCTGCCGTACCGCGTCTTGGAAGGAATGGACGCGCCCGTCTACTCGGTGGCCGTCCGCTTTGCCGATGGGGTGGATGGCGAGCAACTGGTACAGCGCTTCCTCAGCCGCACCGGGTTCCGCTTCTTCGTCGGTCTGCCGGACGGCAACGGCGGCATGAAGACGCTGGCCTACACCTCGTTGGGCGTGACCAGCATGGAGGGTTTCGGGGCGCTGTTGATCCCGATGCTGATCGCCGCCCTGATTGTCCTCAACACGATGATGGGGGCAGTATACGAGCGTTTTCGTGAAATCGGCGTTTATTCGTCAGTGGGGCTGGCCCCGCTGCACATCGCTTTCCTGTTCATCGCCGAAGCCTGCGTGTACGGCGTACTGGGGGTGACTCTCGGCTATGTCATTGGCCAGGTCCTGGCCAAGGTGCTGATTACCCTCAACCTGCTGGCCGGCGTGTCACTGAACTACTCCTCGACGGCCGCGATTGGCTCGGCTGTCCTGGTGATGGCGGTCGTGCTTCTATCGACCGTGTACCCAGCGCGCACGGCTTCGCGCCTGGCCGTCCCCGACGTGGTGCGGCGCTGGCAGCTGCCCGAACCCGAAGGCGACGTGTGGCAGTTCCACTTCCCGTTCACGGTCAACCGCAACGCGGTCGAGAGTCTGTGCGGTTACCTGCACAACTTCTTCCGCGCTTACGGTCACGAGTCGGTAGGCAAGCTGTACACCGAGAAAACGCGAATCGTCGTGGGCGAGGAGCAGGGCCATCGCGTGTACGCGGTGGAGCTGCTGGTCTGGCTGGCCCCGTTCGACATGGGCGTCTCCGAATACCTGCGCTTCGACCTGCAGCCGACGGATGTGGAAGGGATATACGGCATCGAGCTGTACATAGAGAGGGTCAGTGGCCCGGTGGCCTTCTGGCAGCGGCTGAACCTTGGGTTCATGCTCGACCTGCGGCAGCAGTTCCTCGTCTGGCAGACGCTCAAGGAGGCGCTACATCAGGAGCACGCCGCGACCGCCCGCCGGGTCGCCGTCCATGAGCGCGACCTGCAGGGGCTCGACACGGCAACCGTCAATGCCGGGCTGGCAGCGATCCCGGCCCCGACCGCGTGACCAGGTAGGCCAATGGCTGACAAGGACGCCAAGCGCGGCAAGCGCGAGCGCCAGTGGAGCGAGATCAACGAGTACCGCGATCTGCTCGAGGTGCCGACCCGCTACGAAGAGGGGTTCACGCGCACCACGATGATCGGGGTGCTATTCATTGCTCTAGTGATGACCCCCGGGCAGATGTACCTCAGTCTCGTCACGGGTATGGGCATCGGCGACGCGGCCCAGTGGGTCACCGTGATCCTGTTCCTGGAGATCGCCAAGCGCTCTTTCACCACGCTGCGGCGGCAGGAGATCTACCTGCTGACGTACGTAGCGGTGGCCCTGATCAGTCGGGCTGAATCGGGGACGTTCCTCAACCTGATCCAACGCCAGTACTTCGTTGGTTCGCAGGAGATGCAGGAGTTCGGGCTGACGCAGCGTCTGGTCAACCTGAAGTTCCTCGGGTACTCCTGGTTCTCGCCGGCGCCCGATTCGCCAGCCATCGTGCAGCGGACCTTCTTCCACCCGGATTGGGCCCTCCCGATCATCCTGATGGTGATTGGCATCATCGTCGGGCGAGTGACCTGGTTTACCTCGGGCTATGTGCTTTTCCGCCTGGTTTCGGACCGCGAGAAGCTACCGTTCCCTATGGCGCCCATGTCGGCCCTGTCGTCCATGGCCCTGGCCGAGGAAAGCGGTTCCGAGGGGCACTCATGGAAGTGGTCGTGTTTTGCCGTGGGGGGAGCCATCGGGTTGGTGTTTGGCTTCATCTACGTCGGTATACCCGCTTTCACCGAGGTGTTCACCGGTGTCAAGGTGACCATCATTCCGATACCGTTCGTAGATCTGACGCCACAGCTGAGCCAGCACATCATGGGTCTGCCGCTGGCGATCAGTTTCAGCCTGGGCCCCATTTTCAGTGGGCTGTTGCTGCCGTTCTGGAGCGTCATGGGTTCGTTCACCGGCGTCCTGGTCTTCATGTTCAGTTCGCCGGTCATTCAGCATTTCGGCCTCATGCCACGCTGGAAGCCGGGGATCGACGCGATCCAGACGCAGATTGCCGCCAGCGTGGACTTCTGGCAGCCGTTTGCCGTCGGCGTGACCCTGGCGGTGACGATCGTCAGTGCGGTGCAGATGGTGCAGGCGGCCCGCGAACACAAGCGGGCCCAGGGGGTCAAGAAGTCCCTGGGCACCGGCATGTGTGCTCACCCGGACTGCAATCAGCAGGCCGTGGCCCATGGTTTCTGCCTCAAACACCTCGGCCGCGGCGACTTCAAGCTGTGGATCTGCATTACGCTCTTCTTTCTCTTTGCCGTGTATCCCATCGTCATGGCCAAGACCCTTTTCCCGGTCTTGGTCAGCACCGGACTGCTGGTCTTTTTCTTCTTTCTGGCGCTGTTCTACGCGCCTATCATGTCCTTTGTCTCGGCCCGCCTTGACGGCCTGATCGGCCAGGGCATCAACATACCCTACATCCACGAAGCCGTGGTTTTCCTCACCGGCTATCGGGGCGTCGAGATCTGGTTCGTGCCGTTCCCGGGCCAGAACTTCGGTGGCAATGTCGAGCAGTTCCGCGTCGTGGAACTGACGGGCATGAAATTCACCAGCCTGCTCAAGGCCGAGTTGGTGATGGTGCCCATCGTTCTAGCCGCCAGCCTGCTGTACTGGAGCGTACTGTGGAAGATGGCGCCGATCCCTTCGGAAGCCTACCCATACGCCCAGAAGTTTTGGCCCCTGGCCGCCTTCAACCAAGCGGTCGCGTGGTCTAGCACGTCGTACAGCAAGATGTGGCGCGCCGGCGAAGAGGCCAACGGCACGCAGGTGCCCCATCACACCGCGGTGTGGAGTCCGAGCAACCTGCAGGACAAGAAGCTGTATTACTGGCGGGCACGCGTCACGAGGGAAGTGAGTGTACCGAACCCGGCACGGCGTCACTACGGCCCCTGGTCACGGTCCGGGTTCTTCTACACCGACTTCGGCAGCGAGGGAGTCGAGAAGACGCAGCCGCGGCCGCCGCGCGCCCAGGTTGAGGCACTGAGCGCGCAACGCTCGGTGGCCGGTCTACCGCCGGTCATGCTCCAGGGCCTGACCGACGGCACTGTCATCTCCGACCCCAATCCGTACCTGGCAGCGTCGGTGAGCGAGGCCGATGGCGACTCGCTGGAGTTCCTTTTCCAGGTGGATGTACGCCCGGAGTTCGACAGCGAATTCGCCCAAACCTCCACCGAGATACCGCTGTTCTTCAAGACACTCTGGCGCGACCTGGACTACACCGGCGATGGCGTCGACGACGACCTGGACGGCCGCGTGGATGAGGAATATTACAACTTCCAGGACGACGACGGTGACGGGCTCATCGACGAGGACTACCACCATCCGCTGGGCGGATTGAAGTGGCCGATCGCCGTGCTGGGGCTGGTCTTCGGACTGGGCTTTTACGTGATCTTGAACTTCCTCGGCATGCCCATTTTCTTCATCTGGGGCTACATCCGCTCTGTGGCGTCGAGCGGCACTTCGTCGCTGTTCACCCTGCTGACTGAAGTCATCGGTGCGTTTCTGGCGCGTTTCTACTTCTGGAAGCGCTACGGCAAGAAGGAATGGCGCCAGTACGCCATGGTCATGGCAGTGGGGTTCGGGGTGGGTATGTCGTTAGTGGGTATGATCTGCGCTTCGCTGGCCATGATCGACAAGGCGGTGTCGGTGTCGACTTTCTGATCCTGGCCAGACTGACCGGATGGCCCCTTGCCGCCCCTGCGCTGCCGCGCGCGGGGGCGGTTGGCGTTCTGTGGCCGCGGTGGCCGGTCTGCATCGCCGGGCCAACGCCGGTCGGCTGACCACGGCCGACCGGGCGGTGCTGGCGTCGGCTGTCTGATCCTGGCCAGACTGACCGGATGGCCCTTTGCCGCCCTTGTGCTAGCGCGAGGAGCGGTTGGCGTCGTGCGGTCGCGGTGGCCGGTCTGCATCGCCGGGCAACAACCGAAGGTTCGCTGAACAGAGCGGATCGAGGTCCGCCAGTCGCGCAGCCGTCGATGGCGAAGCCTCCGCCACGTTGTCGATGAGCACGCCTCAGCGGTGTCGTCGTCCGGCGGCGGAACAGGGCGTCTGTCGGCCAG
>CAITNQ010000319.1 GCA_903893785.1 uncultured Gemmatimonadota bacterium | reverse complement strand
GGGCCTTCGGGCAACTTCAGTGCCGTGCTCATACCAGTCCCTCCTGGGAATCACGTGTTGGGTCGGCGACCGGCGCCGCGGCGCGGTTGCGTCGACGACGCTCGTAGTCGCGCACCTGGTCCGGGTGGGCCGCGCGCCACCGACCGCTGTACTCGCGCGCCTTGTCCCGGTTGGCCCGCTGCCACCGTCGTTTGCGTTCCCGCCGCCGGGCATCGCGTTGCCCGCCATCGGCCCTGGTCGCGGCCGCGGCCTTGGCCGCCGTCGCCGCCTTGGTCTTTGTCCGGACCACCGGTGCCTTGGGCGCTGCGCCGCTACCGGTGGTGCGCCCCATCATCTCCCGCAGCCGGGCCAGCGACCACGCCCGGCCGGTGGCCGCCCTCTTCGCCTCGGCCTCCTGTCGCGTCTCGCTCACGCCATCACCTCCCCGTCGAAACCCTCTTTCACGGCGTGCACCGCGCGCACCTGCTCGGGGGGCAGGCGCGAGATGATCGCCAACTCGTCGAGGGTGTACCAGACGACTCGCGGCACTGCCGTCTCCCGGTCCGGTGGCACGTCGTGGCGCCCCGGCACGATGCCCACCAGCTCGCCCTGCACCTCCTCGGTCCGTGTTGTCCCGTCGGCGCCAAACCGGCGTACCCGGTGCCGTTGCGACTCCTGTCGTGCCACCCGCCGCGACACCATCAGCAGCCTGTTCTCGTGGCGGCCGAGGTACCGGTCGATCGCGACCTGGTCCCACGTGCACGGCACCGAGCGCGACCTGTCGGCCAGGTAGCGCGACAGCCGCGACACCTCGTGGGCCGGCAGGGTACCGCAGTCCCACGCGCACCGCAGATGGCTGTGCGCGGTGTGCAGGTCGTCCCACACCTCGGCGCCGTCGATCGCCTGCCGGATCGACTCGGCGACCTGCCGCCGTGTCCTGACGTCCTCCATCAGGTCGTCACGCACCGCGGCGATGCGCGCGCGCAGCTCTGGCGGCAGGGACGACATCAGCTCGCGCGGGCCTCGCAGCTCAAACCCTTCGCGCGGTCCGTTGGCCGTCAGCACCAACCGGTAACCGTGCCGGTCCAGCTCCGCCAAGAGCGCCGGTTGGCGCAGCTCGGGCACCCAGTTCGGGCGTGACGGCGGGAGGAACGCCCCGGGGGCCTCGAACGGGTCACTCCAGGCTGGCTGGGTGGAGGCCTGAGCCTGGGACCCGGCGACGGGCGGCATGGCGTGGTCCTTCACCACCGCTCGCTCCCGGCGTCGCCCCTGAGCGCGATGCCGTCCCAGTACGCCACGCCGTTGCTCTTGCTGAACGCGACCCCTTTGGCCTTGAGCCGCTGGCCGAAGGTCTTGGTGGTCAGCGCACGCCCGTTGTTGGCCTCGCACCAGGCCACGTAGCGGTTGTACAGCTCCCGCCGCGGCACCCGGCGGCCCTCGCTGACGCACTCGCCCATGAACTCCGCGATCACGTCCTGGTCGTCGCGGTACTCCGCCGTCGCCCGCGTCACCTCGTCAGGCCTCGACAGGCCCTCCTGGCGCCAGCGCGCCAGGCCTGCCAGCGCCCAGTTCAGGATACCGGGCAACTCGTCGAGCAGGGCCCGCGTCAGGTGCTCCTTATTCTCGGCCGGCGGGTAGCCCGGCTGGCCGAACTGCACCTCGAACGGCACCAGGCGCAGACGCCGCCACGTGCCGTGGTCGGCCGACGGCACGTCCGGCTCCGCGTTCGTAGCCAGGACCAGCTTGAACGCTGGGGTGTAGGAGAAGAACTCTTTGTGCAGGAAGCGGGCGGTGATCCGGTCGCCGCCGGTGGCTCGCTTGATCGTCGCCATGTCGAGGCGGACGTTGTCGTTGGTCTCGATGGCGGTGACGAAACGCGCCCCGCGCAGGGCCGCCAGGTCGTTGCGCACCGCGTCCATCTGTCGCGTCTGGATGAACGCCGTAGGCGCCGCTTCCTTGGCGTAGGGACCGAACAGGGCCCCCAAGACATCCAGGAGCACCGACTTACCGTTGCTGCCCTTGCCGTGCAAGATCAGCATGATCGCTTCGGACGTGCTGCCGGTCAGGCAGTAACCGACATACTCCTGCACGAACCGCACCAGCCGTTGGTTACCGGCAAACAGTTCGTTGACGAACCGCTCGAACCGTGGACAGCGGGCCTGCGGGTCGTAGGCGACCGGCACCCGCAGCGTCATCAGGTGGTCCGGGTCAGGGGTGATCAGCCGGCCGGTGACCAAGTCCAGCGTGCCGTTGGGCAGCGGCAACAGCCACGGTCGTTGGTCCAGGTCGTCGATGTTCACCTGCAGGGCCGGGTGCGACTTCGCCAGGTTGACCATCGCCTCGATGCGCGCCGCCGACTCGCTGGTCTTCTGCCACTTGGGCAAGGCGTCCTCCTCCTCGCCTTCCTTGCGGCCCGGCACCAAGTGCATGCCGCGCTCGGTCTCCGGCATGGCCGCGACGGTCTCGATCGCCAACTCGGTGACCTCGCCCGCCTCGGGGTTCCACACCGTGCCGTCCCAGACCAGGAACTGGCTCAGTCCGTGGCAGTAGCGGATGCGGTGCCCATGCCGGTCGACCAACCGGTTACGGTTGCCGACATCGGTTAAAGGGTAGATCTCGCGGGCCGGCCGCGGCGCGAGCATGTCCCCGTGCCGCGCGGCCTCGGCAGCCAAGGCGATCTTGCCGGCTGGCTCGTACCGCCGGTGGGCCCGGATGGCGAGTTTCTCGATGTACTCGAGGGGCGCCGCCGGCTCGAATCGCTGGTTGATCGCCTGCAGCGCGGCCACGATCTCCTGCGGCTGCCAGCCCCGGCGCACCAGCGTGCACGCCTCGCGCCACAGCACGGGGTTGCGCGCGCCTTTGCGGATTACGTCCGGCAGTGGCTCGCGCGTCGGCGTCGGCGTCGCGATCCGCGCGATCAACCACTCCGGCGCCGTTGCCAAGGGGATCTCGCCCAGCTCCAGCGCGAGGTCGTGGACGTACGCGCCGCCCGAGACGTGGTTGGAGCCGGCGGCGACCACGTACCCGCCGTCCGCTTTGCTGTCCAGCCCCGGACCGATGGCCGAAGCCGTGTTGCGCACGCGTGCGTCGGGGGTGAACAGGACGTGCCGACCGCCACCGCCGGTCCGCCACTCCGGCGTGTCCGGCAACGGCCCGTGCTCCGCTTCCAGGTCCGCCAGCGACACGTCGCCGCCGGCCCGCGGGTCGACGTCCAGGACCCAGAACGGGTGACCGGTGGCGACGCCGATGTTGGCCTGTGGGTGGACCGTCCACCACTGCTGCACCTCCTCGGCGTCGTTGACCGCGTCGTGCACGCCACGCGGCGCCGCGGTGGCGATCGGGTGTTTGCCGGGCGAGGTGCAGCTGGCCTTGCCGCAGGAGCAAACGCCGTCGGGGCGGATCCAATGCAGGGGCAGCAGCCGGGCCCCCTGCGCCTGCAGCTGCATGGCCGCGGCCATCCGATCTACCGGCGGCCACGCCGACGGCGGCGCCGACGGCGGGGCTGGTGGCGGTGCCGGCGCCAGTGCCGACGATGGTGCCGGTGGCGGTGCCGGCGCCAGTGCCGACGGTGGTGCCGTGGGTTCAACTCGGGCCGACGTCATCTCGCGCTCCTCCCGCCACCGTCCCAGGTGACCGCGGTCGCCAGCGCCTGCCAGGCATGGTCCTTGACCCCGTACAGCGGGCCCGGGGCCCCTTTGGTGCCGACCGCGGTTTCCTTCCCGGGTCCGTACAGGTCGATCAGCGCCTGTCGGATGTTGCGGTCCTTCGCCTGCGTATTGCCGCACAGGTGCAGCTTCACCGCCCGCCGCGCCACCCGGGCGAACGGCAGCCCGTAAGTCCGAGCGCATTCGTAAAAGCGGCCGATCCAGAAGACGGTCACCAACACGTCGTCACCGATCGGCATGCCCATGGCCTTGATGTCCTCGCACACCACCTGGCCGCGGTGGGGCGGTAGCAGCGACTTGACCACTTCGTCGTTGGCGACGTTGCCGGCGCGGCGCACGGTCAGATCGTCGGTCAGCACGACATACCCCGTCTCGTTCGTTCCTGGGTCCAGTGCCAGTAGCATGGTGCCTCCGGGGAAACGGCCCGGGCGCGTGGGGCCGCCCGGGCCTGGGTGAGGGGAGGCTAGAGCAGGAGGCCGACCTCGTCGTCCGCATCGCCGCCGAAGGGGTCGTCGCCGACGGCCGCGGCCACCGGAACGGCCGGCCCGGCGACTGGGGCCCCGCTGTTGACGGCGTACACCGTCGGGCGGGCGGCCACCGGAGCAACCGCCGGAGCAACCGCCGGAGGCGGGACCTCGGGCGCCCCGGCCGGTTCGTACGGCATGTCCGGCGGACGCTCGACCCACTTCACCAGCTCGAACACCGGCGCGTAGTTGACCCCGTTCTCGCCTTTGACCGGGTCGGTTCGCACCATTCGCACCGCCGGCACCCACCGCCGCCGCTCGTCGCCGCGGCCTTCGGGTCCGAGGTGCACTCGGAATACAGCCGATCGAGCGGCTCGAGTACGCACTGCGCCCCGCTGGAGAACACCCGCAGGTCGCCGCCCGCCGCCGCTGCCAGCTTCATCGCGCACCGCACCTGGTAGACCCAGATGGGTTTGTTGTGTTCGTCACGCCCGTCCGGCTGCGGGGGCAGTGCAGCGCCGAGCGGCACGAGCAACTCCTTGAACGTCTCCCGGTTCCACCACCCGTCGGCGAACGACTCCAGCGCCAGGTAGAAGGCGAACTGGGCGGTGATCTCGGTTTCCAGGATCGCGCGGCCATCCGCCTGTGGCACCCGGTCGAGGCGGTACACGCGGCCGGCCTTGGCGTTGAACTTGACGCGCGGACGGAACGCACCGCCGTTGGTGGAAGGCATGCGGAAAGCGCCCATGGTTACTCCTTGCGCTCAGCGAGCGCGGGTTGGGGTGACTACGGTGTGGGTTGGGGCACTGGGCCACGAAGCAGGTGCGGCGACAAGCGACGCCTGGGGAGCGGCTACGGCGAGTACCGTCGACCGGCCGACGACCGCGGCGTACCGCGCCACCCGCTCCTTGGCCCCGGCGTAGATGACCTTGTAGGGGACCCCGGCCGCGAT
>CAITNQ010000318.1 GCA_903893785.1 uncultured Gemmatimonadota bacterium | reverse complement strand
CCCGGAAGGGCCCGCCGGCGGGTACCAGGGCCGCGTGATCCGCGGCGGCAGCTTCGACGACTACGCCAGCAGCACATACTCAGCCAGCCGCTCAAGCAGTTACTACAGCAGCTATGGCACTGGCTTCCGGGTGGTAAAGATGGCCGCGCCACCGGCGTTGGCCTGGTCGACCGCGATCACCGTCCAGGAATACATGGGTATGCCCAACCGGATCGATCTGCGTTTCGGCGTTGCCTGGCAGGGTTCCAATGGTATCGACAGCTGGTTGGGCGAGAACGAGTTGCCACCCGCGCCGCCGACCGGAACCTTTGACGGTCGCCTCTTGACCTTGCCCGATCAACCCACCGATCCGCAGCTGGGGATCGACAGGGACTACCGGGCCATGTCGTCCGTCGCCAACGGCGCGGTCTGGGAGTTGGCAGTGCAGACCGGTTCCATGCACTACGGGTCTGTGCTGTGGGACCGGTCTCAGCTGCCGGATAAAGGCAGTTTCCGCCTGGTCTCCGTCTCGCCGGGGGACACCCTGCTCAATATCGACATGCGGCAGCAGGACTACTGCATGATCATGCCCGCCAACGGCAGCCGTATGCTGCTCGAAATCCGCTACACGTTGGCACCCACCGCCACCCACACCTACGAGCTGCCAGCGCGCTGGAACATGGTGTCGCTGCCCGTGGCCGTGGCCGATCCCAGCTATACGGCCATCTTCCCCGGCGCGCTGTCTCTGTTCGGCTTCGACGGTACCTACCAGGAAGAGTCGTCGTTCCAGCCGGCCGTGGGGTATTGGCTGAACCTGGCCGAGCCGGCGGCCCGTTCGATCACGGGCACGGTTTTCGCCGACTCGCAACTGGTCAGGTCGCTGCCCTTCCACTGGAGCCTGATCGGTCCGGGTACAGTGGCGTTGGATGCGCAGGGTCTCAAGGCGTATTTCCCCAACATCATCTCGGTGTACCAGTATGCGGGTGGGTACTCACAGGCCAGCACGCTGGAACCTGGGCGAGCGTATTGGGTCAACTTGAGTGCACCTACGGTGATCGACCTGAGTGGCCGCATCGCCCCGGCCGCCGCCAACCCCAACCCGTCCAAGGTGGCGGTTGACGTGGCCGCGGGTGGCGACAGCCCGATCCTGTGGGCTGAAGGCAGCCAGGGACGCCAGGCCATCCGTCTGGGCGTACCCTCGGTCGAAGTGGCCGAGTTGCCGCCGGTGCCGCCGGCTGAGTTGTTTGATGCCCGCGTGGAACTGGCGGGTGGCCTGACCGCACTGCAGGTACCCACAGGCGAGGGTCAGTACCGAGTGCGCCTGCAGGGCGGTGTGGAGCAGTTGCGCTGGCAGTCGGTAACTGCGGGTCAGTGGGAGCTGCAGGTGGGCACCCGCACGGTGTCGTTGGTGGGAGATGGGCAGGTTGCCATCCCCGCGGGGGCCGAGGTGATCCTGCGGCAGCGGGCCACAACGCCGTCGGCCACGGCCCTGCTGCCGTCGTATCCCAACCCGTTCAACCCCACGACCACCTTGCGCTATGAGTTGGCCCAGGCCGGCCAGGTGCAGGTGCGTATCTATGCCGCGACCGGCCAGCTCGTGCGGACGCTGGTGGCCGGGCATCAGGAAGCCGGCTCGTACAACCAGGTGTGGGATGGCCGTGATGCCGCCGGAGTGGCGGTGGGCAACGGTGTGTATCTGTGCGAACTGCAAGCCGGCGATTTCCGCGGCGTGCAGCGCCTGTTGCTGATGAAGTAAGCCGGTGGGCAGGTCGCCTGCGGGCTACTAGACCAGGTGGTGCGACAGTCCCCGCTCGGGTTCCCTACGGGCGGGGACTGTCGCTTTCTGGCCCCAGGCAAGCCGCTGCCCCTGCCCGGTTGCCACCGGCAGGGGCAGTCCAGCTGCGGGCGGAACTACGCGCGCCAGGGCGACATGGGTGACCGCCGCTCCGTCGGCGCGGACCAGAGCCGGCAGCGGGCAGGACAGCGCCGAAGCGATGCGGGCATGCCAGGGTGACGCTGGGAACCGTCGTCCCGTCGGCGCCGGCCGCCGCCGGCAGCGGGCAGTGCCAGAGCAGTGGGGCGCCCCGGTCGATATGGGTGACCGCCGCCCCGTCGGCGCGAACCACGGCCAGCAGGAACAGCACGCTCCTGGCGGGTTCCCCCCCATCGAGCCGGCGCCGAGCCCCTGTACCCTTGAGTCATTCGTTCGCGCTGTTAATCACGATGCGCAAGTCTTCCAGCGGCGTCTACCAGCCGCCGCCACCGCTTGACAAACGGTGGGGAGTCCCCCCCGGCGCCTCTGGCCTGCTGCGGCCCGACCGGCCATGGGGTGGGGGCGGGGGAACCGGGGACGCTCGGCCCGGCGGAGCCAGCCCCAGTCGCGCTCATCGCGTCGACGGGCAGACCGTGTGCGGGCTTGCCCACCGGGCGGTCGGGGCCGCGCTTGACAGCGACGACGCCGGCGGCTTGCGTACTGGCACCAGGAGCATCCGCCGCCCTTCCGCCGCCTTCTGTTCCACCACCCTCAGCGACAGGAGCACACCATGTTTGTCGGACTGCTCACGGCACCCTTCGGCCGTGAATCACTGGAACAGGTTATCGAGTTTGCCGGCAAGGCTGGTTTCGGGGGCCTCGAGATCACCGCCGGCCCCGGCGCCCATGTCGACACCTCCCGCTTCACGCCCAGCGATGCCACCCGCGTGCGCGACCTGATGTCCGCCGCCGGACTCCAGGTAACCAGTCTGGCGTACTACCGCAATGTGTGCGATGGCAACCCCGAGACCGCCGCACACTACCTGAAAGCCGTTGACGCCGCGTCCTGGTTGGGCACGGATGTGGTATGCGGTCTGGCCGGCATGCCGGTGGCCGGCAAGTCGAAAGCGGATACCATCCGCGACGTGTTGCCGCAGGTGTACCGGCCGGTGCTCGACTACGCTGCCGACAAGGGCATCCGTATCGCCCTGGAGAATTGGTACGCCACCAACATCCAGCACTTCGGCTTGTGGGACCTGCTGTTCGAGCAGATCCCGGACGCCCACTTCGGCCTCAACTACGATCCCTCGCATCTGCTCTGGCAGGGCATCGACTACCTGGGTGGCGTGGAGCGGTACCGCGACCGGATCTTCCACACCCACGCCAAGGACACGGAAGTGAAAGCCGAGGTGGTGCGCCATGTGGGCTGCCTGGAGAGCGGCTGGTGGCGTTACGTCATTCCCGGGTTCGGCCAGGTCGAGTGGGGTCCGTACATCGAACGGCTGTACGGGATCGGTTACACCGGGGTACTGTCGATCGAGCACGAAGACGGGCGCCAGGGACGTGAAGAGGGGTTCCGACGGGGCCTGGGCTACCTGCGGCAGTTCGTCGCCTGAGGGGATTGGCGGCCGTAGGACAGCGCCTGACGCGGGTCCGTTGGCGGCCGGAAACAGGTGTGATCCTGGCGTAGTGGATGATCCGGGGGCCGGGGGGCTGGGCTACCCGCGGCAGTTCGTCGCCGGCGACAGCGGGCGACCGGACACCAGCGCCCCGCACCGGCGTTTTCTGACTAGGAACAGGCGTGGCGGTGCCGCGCCTGATGGCTTGGCTTGTCGGTCGCCCGCGGCCACGGGTGACCTGAGGAGTTGGTGCCCACCCACAGGCGTGGCCCCGGGGGGCCACGCCTGTGGGTAACGCCGCGACGCTGCAGTTCGATCGTCGGCCGCCCACCGACCTGGAGAGGTCGCGCGGCTGCCGGGTCAACTCACCCCTCGGCCAGGAAGCGGTCGACTTCCGCCTGCATCTGGTCGGCCTCCAGCCGTAGCGCGGGCAGGAGGGCGGCGGCGCTGCCGTCGCCGGCCCGGGCGGCCAGTTCGATGCGAACCGCGGCGATGCCGAGGCGGTGCCCGCCCAGACTGAGAGCCATCCCCTTGATCGTGTGTGCAGCCCGGGTGGCGGCCGCCAGATCGCCCTGGGAGAACGCCTCCTCCAGTTCGGCCATCCGCGGCGGCAGGTTGGCCGGCAGCTTGGCCAGAATGCGCCGGGCCTCTTCCACACTGCCGCCCATGCGCGCCAGGAAGTCTTCCTGATCAAATGCGGTCCCGTCGCCCAGGCGGCCCGGGGCCTGGCCGGCGACGGCAGCACGGGACGGGGCATCCGGCTTGGTCCCAGGTCCGGCTAGCCAATGCGCCAGCTTGGCCGCCACGGCGGCGGCGCTGATCGGCTTGCTCAGGTAGTCGTTCATCCCCGCGACCAGGCACTTTTCGCGGTCGCCAGGCATGGCATGGGCGGTGACCGCGATGATCACGATGTCGTGGTTGCGGACCCTTGACCTGGGGCTGCGGATTCGCCGAGTAGCCTCGTACCCATCCATCCCCGGCATCTGGCAATCCATCAACACCACGTCGAAGTCTTCCTGCTCCAACGCAGCCACGGCCTGTATCCCGTCGGCCACGGCGCGCACCTGATGCCCCTGGCCCTGCAGGATGCCGATAGCCACCTCCTGGTTGATGACATTGTCCTCGGCCAGGAGGATGCGGGCAGCCCGCGGGGCCGACGCAGGCCCTGACCGCAGCAACGATGCGCTGGCGCCGTCGCCCGTGGCCAAAGCGCCGGTGGCACGCGGGTCGTCGTACAGGCGACACACCAGGTCGCGCAGTTCCCGCCGACGTACGGGTTTGGTCAGGAAAGCCGCCCGCGAACCCGAAGCCGCCCCGGCTTCGTGGCGTTGCGCCATGGGCAGGGCGATGATCAGGCGCACGCCAACATGCCGCGGGTCGTCCGCCAGAATGCGCGCCAGCGACGCCCCGTCCAGACCGGGCATGCGCGCGTCCAGGACCGCCAGCGAGAAGGGCTCGCCGGCCTCGTGCGCCAGGTTGAGCTCGCGCAGCGCCGCCACTCCCTCGGCCACGGCCACCGGCCGCGCGCCCCATTCCGCCAGATCCAGACACAGTGTTTCGCGAGCCGTGGGGTTGTCGTCGACCACCAGCACGCGCTGCTGGCGCAGGCACTGGGGGCTCGGTTGGGCGGTCGCCGCCGGAGACTGCAGGCGGAAACGCGCCGTGAACCAGAAGTCAGAGCCGACATCAACCGTGCTCTCGACACCAATCTCCCCGCCCATCAGCACCGCCAACTGCTTGGAGATGGCCAGGCCCAGACCGGTGCCGCCGTAGTGCCGACTGGTGGACGCATCGACCTGGGTGAACTTCTCGAAGAGCGTCTCGATCTTGTCCGGAGGTACGCCGATGCCCGTGTCGCGCACGTCGAAGCGCAGCAGGGCGGTGTCCGTCTCGACCGCGATCGGTGACACACGCACCGAGACCGTGCCCGCCGAGGTGAACTTCAGCGCGTTGCCCGCCAGGTTGCTCAACAGCTGCCGCAACCGGGTCGGGTCACCCCGGAGGAGTCGGGGCACGCTCGGCTCGACCCAACAGAGCCATTCCAGGCCCTTCTCGTCAGCCCGCACCGCCAGCGAGTCGGCGAAGTCGTCGAGGGCGGCCTCGAGATCGAAATCCAGCTCCTCCAGGTCCAGGCGGCCGGCCTCGATCTTGGAGATGTCGAGGATATCGTTGATGATGGCCAGCAGTGACTCGCCGCTGGTGCGGATGGCTTCGGCAAAGCGACGCTGCTCGCGGTTGAGCTCAGTATCGAGGAGCAACCCGGTCATGCCAATGACGCCATTGACCGGCGTGCGGATCTCGTGGCTCATGTTGGCCAGGAACTCACTCTTGGCGCGGACCGCCAGGTGCGCCTGAGCGGCCAGCGACGCGGCGCGAGCGGTAGACTCGTTGAGCGCGCTGACGGTTTCCTGCAGCTCGGCTTCGATCTGCTTGCGCAGGGTGATATCGGTGGCACTGCCCACCATGCGCAGGGGCTCACCCGCAGCGCCCCGGGAAACCACGGCACCGCGGTCCTGGACCCAGATGACGCTGCCGTCGCGGCAGACCATGCGGTGGATACTCTCGTACCGGTCGCCGTGCTCAACGGCCGCCTGGACCCGGTTCCAGACCAGTTCGCGGTCGTCCGGGTGGAGGTACTGCGGAAACGCCTCGATGGGGTGGTGCAGAGCCCCCGCGTCCAGCCCGAGCATGTCGCACCAACGCTGGTTGTGCGTGACGGTGCCAGTACGGACATCCCAGTCCCACACCCCCTCGCCAGTGGCGTCCAGGGCGAATGCCAACCGCTCCTCGCTGCGCCGCAGGGCCTCCTCCGCCTGCTTGAGCGGGGTGATGTCCACCATCACGCTCAGCAGGTACTGTTTGCCCTGGCTATCGATGACTTCGCCGGAGAATAGCCCGTCCAGCAGTGCGCCGCTCCGAGTTCGCATTTTCAGCGCCACATTGCGCACGGCGCCGCTTGCCTGCACCTGAGCCGCGATCAGCGCCTGGGCCTCAGCGTCGGCAAACAGACCGAGGTCCGCCGCAGTCCTGCCGATTACCTCTTCCCGACGGTAACCGGTTTTGGCCAGAAACGCTTGATTGACCTCGCTGAAGAGCCGCCCGGGGAGTGTGCTGATGGCCAGTGGCGAGGGGTTGAGGTCGAATACGCGATCGAACTTCTGCAGTGACTCCTGCTCTTTGCTCAGGTCTTTTGAAATGCCAAAGACGCATCGCGCGCCATTCCACTGACCGGCCCATACGCGGGTTTCCACCGGGACAGGAGCGCCGTCCTTGCGCACCAGCGGCAGCGGACACACGTCGCGGCGCCCGGCGAACATGTCGGCGAAGATGGCTTCGGCTTCTGCTCGGCGTTCCGCCTGATGCACGTCCAGCACGTGCATCCGGGCCAGTTCGTCGCTGTCGTAGCCCAGTTTGCGCTGTACGGCGCTGTTCGTGTGGAAGATCACGCCGCGCTGGTCGGCAATGAAGATCAGGTCGTCCATGGTCTCGAAGAAGGTGCGGAAATTCGCCTCGCTTTCGCGCAGCTTCTCCTCTGCCATCTTGCGCGCCGTGATATCGCTGTGGGTCCCGCTCAAACGGACCGGGTGCCCCTGGGCATCGACCTGGACGATTTTGCCGCGATCCTGGACCCACACCCACGAGCCGTCACGGTGACGCAGCCTCAGTTCGCAGTCGTAGTACGCCGTGCGCCCATCGAGGTGCTCCTGAAGCCCAGCCCGGGCGCGCTCCAGATCGTCGGGGTGGACCAGGCTTTCCCAGGTGGCCAGGGTGGTCGGCTCGAGATCCGCCAGGGCGTAGCCGACGATCTCGGCCCAGCGCTCGCTGAACACGGTCCTGCCCGTCCGCACCCACCACTCCCAGGTGCCGGCCATGGTCCCCTCGATGATACCACGCAGGCGTTCGTGCTCGCGTCGGAGAGCCTGGCGGCCTTCCCATTCGCGCAGCAGCGAGTGGATCAGGAGGCGGAACTCGTCAGGGGCAAAGGGTTTGTGGACCAGGAACACGCGATCCTGGAGACGCTCGCGCAGCGTCTCAGGAGTGGCATCGGTATACGCCGAACAGATGACGACGCTCACGTCGGCGTCGAGTTCACGCAACTGCACCGCCGTCTCCAGGCCGCTCTGTTCGGGCATGCGCATGTCGAGGATACAGACCGGCACGCCCTCGCCACGGAGCCACCGCTCACGGAAGGCCGCCAGCAGTTCAGCCGGGCGCGTGAACAGCCCGAGATCGAACTGGCTGCCATCGTCTGGCGCGGCTACATCGGCGAAAACGTCCAGGTCACCGGCGGGCGGGGTGAGGATCTTGGCGTAGTATTCGAGCACCGCGGCGTCGTCATCGACGACCAGCACGGAGCGTCGCGACATGGCTACTCCCCTCACTCTTCGGGTCCCCGGGCGCAGCGGCACCTCGACAACGGCCGAAGGCGCGGCCATGGCCGCGTCCGGCCCTGGAGATGTTCCAGGTGCACCGCGCCCATCGGCGCGGCACCACGCCAAACCTGCTTAATATAGGTTCCACGCCGGGTGCCCGGCACACCCGCGGCTGGGAGCCGACGCGTCGCCGGGCGGGCCGCTCGCCGCGCCGCCGGTGGTGCGGGGCCGTCACGGACCACGCCGACCGCCGGCGGCGAAGACCGGTGGTCACGGGCGGCGACTGTCCGGGCCAACCGCAGTGGGTTATTCTTTGGGCAGGGCAATCGGTCGGGTCCTGCCGGACTGGACCTGCTACACCGTTGGGGGGGCTTGCCGATGGAGCTGGAATCGCTGCTGGCATTCGCGGTCGACACGGCCGAGCGCACCGGCGAGGTAGTGCGCCGCGCGCGGAACGAAGCCGGGCTTGTCATCAGTCACAAACGCGGCGTTGAACTGCTGACCTCGGCCGACCTGGCTGCGGACGCACTGATCTGTGACTGCATCACCGCGGCTTTCCCCCAGCACCGCATCCTGGCCGAGGAGTCGCGCCCCAGGGCCCTGGCCGACGGCGATGCCGCTGGCCCGTGGTGGATCGTTGACCCCATCGACGGGACGGTCAACTACGCCTATGGCCATCCCCAGGTGGCGGTTTCCCTGGCTTATGCGGTCGACGGCATCGTGCAGGTCGGGGTGGTCCACGCTCCGTTCCAGGGCGAGACCTTCACCGCCTGGCGCGGTGGCGGCGCCCGGTTGAACGGCGTAGCTGTTCAACCCAGCGAGTGTGCCGAGCTCTGCCGGGCGCTGGTGGCCACCGGCTTCCCATACGAACCACAGCGTCGTCCGGCCCTGCTGCCCCGGCTGAGCCGCGTGCTGCAGCACTGCCGCGATCTGCGGCGCGCCGGATCGGCAGCCCTGGACCTGTGCTGGGTGGCTGCCGGGCGCCTCGATGGCTTCTATGAAACCCTGAGCCCCTGGGACATGGCAGCGGGCCGGCTGATCGCCGTCGAGGCAGGGGCCCGGGTCGGCAACCTGACCCCGGGGGCCAACGCGGCCTCGACGGATCTGGACGGGCACGAGCTGGTCGCCGCCGCCCCGGGCGTCTACCCGAGTCTGGTCCAGCTGCTGTCGAGTGCCACGACCCCGGTGGCGGCCACGCCCCGAGCCGTCGGCGGCCCGTAAAGCTGGCGCTCGCTGCCGTGCCCGAAGGGTGCCCCCTGCCCGCCTGCCTCGGTGGCCCCGCGACGCTGCCTGGCGGTGCCGTCGCCGACCTGCCGACTGCCCGTCCCCACGCCTTCATGTCGTTTCTTGCCGCCTGGTCGCGGGCCACGGGGCAGGCGTGGGACTACGACGACCTCATGGGGTTTTCAGGTCTGGCGTTCCGCACGCGCTGGCCGTTGACCACGCCAGGGACACCGTGCCGGCCAGCCGCAGGAGACACCACCGATGCGCCGACCGTCCTTGACGCGCTGCGGCGAACCATCGGTTGGTCGCTGCTGGCAGACCACGACGTACCTCCGTCAGCGATGCAGGAGCGGGTGGTGCAGGCGATCGACGGTGGCCACACCTTGGCGCTGCGGCTGGCTGACCGGGGTCGGGTGGTGGTCCACAGCCACCGCGAGCAGGGACGAGTGCTGGTCGGCAACGCACCGGCTGCCGCCGGCGCTGCCTGGACCGGCGACGTCACTCAGGTCAGGCCGCCATTGATCTACCTGGCCCCACCGCCCAAGGGGGCCGCACCGGCGACTGCGGTCAGTGCAGCGCTGGCCACGGCCGTGGCCGCATGGGAGCAGGAGCGAGACGACGATGGCCTTGGGGGCTGGTGGTGTGGCGACGCGGCCTACGCTGCCTGGCGGCGCGACCTCGGTCGGCTGAGCGAAGCCCCGCGGGAGGAGGCCACCGCATTGCTGCAGCTGCACGCCCTGTGCCTGCACCGCTGGCGCGATGCCCGGCAGGCCGCCGTGACCTTCCTGCGCCGGTACGCCCGCACTCTGGCGCCGGCCCAGCGGGATTGTGTGGAGCAAGCGGCCGGGCTGTACCAGGAATCGCTGGCGGCTCTGGTGGCGCGCGTGACGGCGCCCACGGGTGATGCTGCCGCGCTGCCGGATCGACAGCAGCAGGCGGGCGCGCTGGCCAGGGCGCAGGCGCTGGAGGCCGGTGCGGTGGAAATCCTGCGCGACCTGGCCACCCGCCGGCCAACGCCGGCACCGGCGCGCGGCACTTCGCCGGGTGAGCGGGGGCAGGCGCTGGCGCGCACGGGGTCTGAGCGGGTCGGTGACCGTGTCTGGCTGTCAGGCATTGACGAACCCGCGCACTGGCACGCCGCCATCGAGGCGACGTGCTGCGTTCTGCGGGCTCTCGGGCACCAGGCTGACTACAGCTACCTGCTGGGCGTGGCCGGGGCCGCGTTTGGCCTGCCGGCTCGCCTGTTCGCCGAGGCGATCGATCCGGCCACCGCGAACGACCAGGTGGAAGCCGCCACGGCAGCCCTTGGCCTGCAAGTGACTTGGCTGCCCGCCGGAGTGCGGCGCGAAGCCCTTGCCGCCAGCATCGAAGCCGGCCGGCCGTTGGTGTGTGTGGGTCCGGTGACCGGTTATGTGTTCGGCCACGAGGGAGGGGCGCTGTGGGCCCTGTGCCGCCCCTGCGGACAGGGAGAGGCCAGTGTCCACCGCTTCGCTCCCGACGATCCGACGGTGGCCCTGGCGCGGCTCGAAAGCGGCCCGCGCCGCCCCCTGGACCCTCGGCAGCTGGCGGTGGCAGCGCTGGCCCGTGCGCACCGCCAGACCGGCGGCCCCGCGCGCCTGGAGACCCGGTGGCAGGAATGGGTGGCCACGCTGTGGGGCGAAGGCCCGGCGCCGCCGCCGACCATGGCCCAGGCCCGGGCGGCCGCTGCCCGCCTATGGCGTTTCCTGAGCGAGTCGCGGCAGGCGGGTGCCGCCTACCTGGCGGTTGCGGCCTACCGCCTGGGTCCGGGCCGGGCCGCAGCAGTGGCTGCCGGCCGGTCCTGTGACGCGCTCGTGCGGCACCTGGCGCGGTGCGAGGACCGCCTGCTTCGCTGGCTGGACGCGGTCGGTCCAGTTGCCATGGGTGCCCGGCGGGCGGTAGCCCGCACCTTGGGCGAGATCGCCGCCACCGATGTCGAGGTCGCCAATCTGCTGGCCGCCGCAGCCGCCGCCGAGGAACTGCCGTCCGGCCCGGCAGCTTGACATGGCCCCGCGCCTGGCGTAGGCTCACAACGGGTGGTCCGGGGCCTGCGGGCGGACTGCCAGCCAACCCTTTTCCGTGGCGCCGGCGTGATACCTCCCCGAGGGCGAGAAGCACGGCGGTGCCCCCCAAGGTGCGCATGACCCATCAGGTGCTTCGCCTGGACCCGTTGGCGCGCCGGGCGGTGGAGGCTCAGGGCCAGTGCCCCGCTGCCGCGGGTCAGGCCGCCGACCCGAGCTCCTGCCGCAACTGCTACGGTACCGGCATCGTGCCGCGCTGGGAGTTCGGCTCGCACCTCTCCTTCGGTCCGTGCAGCGCCTGTCGCAGCTGCGACCTGTTCGTGTTCATCGGCCCCACGGGTGATGGTGACTGGGTGGCGGTGCGCGACCTGCCAGGAAGCTGGGGCCGCGGTCGGTCACCGATCGATGCACTTCTGGCCATGGAACGTCAAACCGACCCAGCCGAATCTGTCTTCGGCCCGCGATTCGCACTGCCCCTGCCCGCCGACGAACCTGCGGTCAGCGCTCCCACGGCGGTCCAGTCCGCGCGCGCGACCGAACCTGCACCGGCCTGAAGCCGATGCCTGACGGCCGCACGCTTGCCGACCGCAGCGGGGTTCCGGGCAACGCACAGGGCCGCGAGCGCCCTTTCGTCCTTACCGTCCACTACGACCGAGCTACCGGCGCGGTGCAATCCAACCTTGGGGACCTGGCGACACTGCTGGAACAGGGGTGGGTCGTGAGCGGCATCCAGCCGCAGGCCGCCGACGCCGACGGCGTGTGGGGCATCGCCACGCTGACGGCGCCGCCCGGCACCCCTGATCCGGCGACCGGGGCCACGGTTCAGTCGGGCGGGCCCTGAACCCACGAGCCGTCGAACCGCGCCCACGTCAGCCGCTCGTACGGGTCATGGTCACCGCGCTCGTAAAGCACCGCAGCAGTGCCGTCCGGCAGGGCGACCAAGCATGAGTAGGCCGCCGGGCCCGGGTGCAGCACCCGCCCGGCGGACCAGGTCTGGCCCTCGTCACGGCTGATCCGGACCGACATGTTGCAGCGCCCTTCGGCGCTGGCCGGGTTGGTGAACAGGAAACTGGCTTCATCGGCCTGGCCGATGGCCGGCCATTGGCGCAGGCTGGCCTGACAGATGGGCTCCACCAGAACCGGATCCCGGTCCACCGGTGACCAGGTCAGCCCGCCGTCTGCACTCCACGAACGCGCCCGGGCCCGCTGCCGTCGGTCGTAGTTGCGCATGTTCAGCAGCACGCGGCCATCAGCGCACTCCACGGCTTCGCACTCGTTGACCTGATCGTCGGGTGTGGCTCCGCCCAGGTGCCAACTCGCCCCGTGATCGTCGCTGTACAGCACGTGCGAGTAGTAGCGGCGCGTATCAGCCTCAATATGATCGCACGGGATCAACAGGCGGCCGGTGCGCAGCTGGATGCCGGCCCCGGGACCCGTAGCATACCAGGTCCAGTCAGGGCGCTTGGTCGTGGCGGTGATGTCGGCCGGCAGCGTCCAGGTGCGCCCGTCGTCCACGCTGTGGCTGCTCCACACGGTCCGGGTCCCCCGGCTTCGGCGGGCGATGATCTGGGCTTCGACGTCCTCGCCTAGGTTGTGGGTCATCAGCAACCAGATCACCCCGGTATCGCGGTCGACCACCGGGCACGGGTTGCCGCAGGTGTTGCCCGGGTCGGCCCAGACGGCCGCCACCGGCCCCCATGTATGGCCGCCGTCGTCACTCCGGCGCCACAGAAGGTCGATATCGCCGCTGTCGTGTCCGTCGTGCCGTCGCCCTTCGCAGAAGGCCAGCAACGCCCCCGAAGGGGTGGCGATCACGGACGGGATCCGGTAGGTGTGGTACCCGCCCGCGCCGCGAACGAACAGGTCCTGCTGCTCAAACATGGCAGGTCCTCCTGACAGTTGCCGCAGCCGCCCGTTCGATTCGGGCGGATCAGGCGACCACCGCCGGCAGACGACCGGCTTCCCGCGCCAGCGCGTAGTGGACGGTGGACAACGCCAGCCACCACTTGTGCTGCACCATGGGCGGAGTGCAGAAACAGCCAGCCGGGTTCTGCGGCAGCGAGGTCGTCAGGATGGCTTCCAGGCTCTGACCGCAGAAGGCCGGCGAGGCCGCCAATCCGTCCAGAAAAGCCGCGGCGCGGCCCCGGCTGCCGCACATGGTGGCCACGGCCGCCCGATGCTCCGGGGGGATGATCACCGCGCCGCGGACGAGCACCGCCTCCCCACCGGCGGGCACGACGTCGGCCTGCAGATCAGCAGTGTAGGGCACGCCGCCGTTGGCGCAGGTGCTGCCGCTGTACAGGAAGGAGTAACGTCGACCGCCCGCCGCCAACTCGGTGTGCGACAGGCGACGGTTGGCCCATTTGGCCAGCGCGGCCACCGGCAGGCGGTACTCCAGCGTACGGATGCAGGCGGGCAGCCCCGCGTCGTTGTTCATCGCCCCAGTACCTCTCGGGTAGGGCTGCGACCTGACCTCAGTCAGTCAACAGCTGCTGACGCGGCACGCGCGGCGCGCGGTGCACGAAAGCCTCAGCATACTGGCATCCGGATTCGATGCCACGCCAGCGGTTGCAGGTGGTGTAGAGTTCGACCAGGTGGGGTTGGGCCGCCAGCGTCTGCAGCGCCGCCAGTTTCTCGGCGAACACATCGGTGATGTCGACGTAGTGGTCGGGGACGAAACCGACCCGAGCCGCCGTGCCGATGTTCGGTTCGAAGTAGCGGATATCGTTGGTGGCCTTCACCCGCATGGCGGCCCGCACCGCAGCCTCGGCGGTCAGCCAGTGCGTCGGGTAGGTCAACTCGTCGCGCCAGTGCGTGAGCAGGACCTGCGGTCGGAAGGCATCGATCTCGTCGGCCAGTTCGGCCAGTCGCTCTTCGGTTACCCGCAGGGGGCCGTCGCTGTACCCCAGCATCCGCCCCTCGGCGCCCATGGCCTCGACGCAGGCCCGGGCTTCGGCGGCTCGGATGCGACACACCTCCTCGGTGCTGATACCCGGATGCTGTTGATAGACCAGCGCGCTCTCGTCGGTCTCGCCGTGGCTCAGCCACACGACCCGGACGCGAGCCCCGGCACGGATGTGTTTGATCAGGGTACCGCCACTGCGCGAGCAGAAATCTGCCGGATGGGCGCTGATCGCCATGATCCGCAGGGCTTCACTCATCGGTTCGCTCCCTGTGCCCTGTGCCGTTCAACGGTGAAACCGAACCGCGGCCGGCGCTGAACCGGGCGCGCCGGTTGGTGGCCGACCGCGGCGCTCGCGGCACCCTTGGGTGGGCCGATCGGCACCGGGGTAGGGCAACGGCGGCCACGGTGTGCCGGCCGTCCTGCCTCCCGTGCCACCCCTCGCACCGCCAAGGCCGCCGGCGGGCCGCCCGCGCCCCCCGGCACGGCCCCGACCAGCGGACGTCGCGGCCGCCCCGTCAGAACCAGATGTAACGGCTGTTGTCGCCGCGGAAGTACACGCCCAATTCCACTCTGCCGATCTGGTCCGGGTGGTGACACGGAACCGGTCCGTCGTCGGTCAGCAGCATGACCGGGATCTTCGCCGGATCGATCTCGCCCAGACCCCGTTCGGCCGCCACGGCGAGGAAACCTATGTTCGCCGGGGTGTGCCCCATCAGATAGGCCGTGATCGCGTCGACCGAGACCGGATTGAGACCAGCCAGGGTCAGGTTGCACAGGACATCCTTGCCCTGATGGAAGGCAGTCCCATCGCGGCCGATCACCCCCTCGACGATATTGAGGAAGCCTTGGTGCGCCTGCACCGCATCGCAGGTGCGCTGGGCATACCCCTCGTAAAGGGTCCCCTCCTGATCCCAGCGGGGCAACCCGGCGGCGAGATGTCGCTCGAACTCGCGCTGGATCCGCTCGACCACATCTGGCTGGTAATACTGCCGCGCGTCGGGAACGCGCGTGAGCGCCGCCTCGATGGTCGAACAGAAGTGCCGGTACCCCATCGCGATGGTCCCCTGCAATGCCTTGCCGCACAAACTGATGACCGCCAGGTTGTGGGTCTTCATGGTAGGCACATTGATGAACACCGCATCCGGGTCATTGACCGGGCGGATGAAGGGGATGCGGTTGAACACCACGCCGTCCACCGGCGTCCAGTTGAGTTCGGCCTCGGCATATGTGCCGGGCTCTTTGTTGAAGTCAAGCAACTCGATGCCCCGCTCGGTGGCCATGCGGCTGTACCCGCGTTCCTCGAAGGTCGGCCCCATGGGCGTCGGCCCGCCGCCTTCGGCGACGAAGATGCGCCGGGCGCCCAACTCCTGCAGGCGCCGCACAATGCCGCCGACGAAGTCAGCGTGGGTGACAATGCCCTGATCCGAGGGCGCGTCTGCCTGCGGCTCACCCTTATGGCTCGAACCGAAGACCACGTTCGGCTTGAGCACGAAGGTGCGGCCGTCCACGTCCCCCGAGCCCCCCAGCAGCGCGTCGGCCATGGCGTAACCGGCGGCGTCAAAGGCAGCGGCGTCGGTAAACGAGAGGGCGCGGGCGCGGCGCACGAAAACGGCGTCCGGGTGCTGCCGGACGAGGCTGGACAGTTCGATCATTTCCCATGCTCCTGCGGAATGGGCGCCGCGGACCACCAACGGCGTGGGTCAGAGCGTGCTGGCGTTGGCCTAATCTCGGCGGGCCCTGCCGTCTGGGCAAGGCACCCGCGGCCATGGCCGCCGTGTTCGGGGCATGCCCCGCGGCCAGCCACAGGTTTGTATATCCGTTGGGCCGACGCTACCTTTACGCACAAGTGCGGCGCCGAGTCGAGTCTGCCCCCTTCCGGGAGATGCATTCACGGTATATTTTATGCATTTACATCACCAACGTAACACACTCTGGTTCATAGCGCTAGCCCTGGCAACGGCGCTGGCCACGCCGGTGACGGCGCAGCCGCTGCAGCGCCGGGTGCTGGCCGTTTACAACTCAGCCGAGAACAAAACCGACGTCTTCAACCCCATTGCCGCTGACGTGGCCGTGGTGCTTAACCACCTGGGCCTCCAGGTGGCATACTGGGACCTGGCCAAGGGGCTGCCCGACCCGACCGAGATGCAGTCGTACCGCGGGGTGCTGGTGTGGCTAGAGACCGATCGCATCCCCGGCGTGGCCGCCTACTGGACGTGGATCCGCGACCAGGCCCAGGCCGGGCGCCGGGTGGTGCTGTTCAACGGCCCGGGGCCGCGCACCGACGCGGCGAGCAAGCAGGTGCTCCCCTATACCACGGTGAATGTGGCGCTGGCAGCCTTGGGTTTGCGCCTGGGCCCCGCGTACAGCATGAACCCGGCCGATGTGACCCTGGTGCGCCGTGACTCGAGCATGGTCGAGTTTGAACGGCGTTTGAACGGCGAGTTGCAGCGTTTTGTCGAGGTGCACTCGAATGATCCGCGCAACCGCGTACTGCTGCAGGTCCAGTTGCGCTACAACAGTGTCATATCCGACGCGGTTGTTCTGACGCCCACCGGCGGCATCGTGTGCGAAGGCTACGTCCGGTATGTTGACCCGCGCACGCAGCGGCGTTGGTGGCGCATCAACCCGTTCGCCTTCCTGTCGCAAGCCCTTGACGTGCAGGATGCCCCCAGGTTCGACTGCACGACGCTCAACGGTTCGCGCGTTTTCTACGCCCACATCGACGCCGATGGCATGCTGAACCCGTCGATGGCAGACCGTACGGCCCTGTGCGGCGACGTGATCTACCAGAGAGTCCTGCAGCGCCGCGCCGACCTGCCCTTCACTGCTTCGGTCATCACCGCGGAAATGGACCCGGCATGGAAGGGTACCCGCCGAGGTATGGACATGGCGCGCCGCATCTTCGCCCTGCCCAATGTCGAGTCGGCCTCGCACAGCTTCTCGCACCCATTGATCTGGAACTTGGCCACCCACGGCCGCTCACTGGTCGCCACGTACGAGGCGCAGCTGAAGGACGCTACGCCCAACGGCCGGGCGCTGCTGCCATGGAACCTGGAGGGCTATTCGTTTGACCCGCAGGCCGAAACCGCGGGCTCGTGCAAATACGTGACGGACCACCTCCTGCCCCCCGGCAAGACCTGCCGTCTGATCCAGTGGTCCGGCAATTGCCTGCCCGATGAGGAAACCCTCGCAGATGCCGCCCGCGCAGGTCTGTACAATATCAACGGCGGCGACAGCCGTCTGGACGGCGCCTACCCCTCGTACACCAGTGTGGCGCCCCTGGTGCGGCCCGTGGGTCCCTACTGGCAGGTCTACGCCAGCGCCTCCAACGAAAACACCTATACGAACGGCTGGCAGGGACCGTACGGGGCGTACCAGAACGTGGTGCAGACATTTGAGCGGACCGAGTCGCCCCGCCGTCTGGCGCCCGTCAACATCTACTTCCATTTCTACTCAGGGGAACGGGAAGCCTCTCTGGGCGCCTTGGACCGGGCCCTCGACTGGGTTCAAGCGCGTTCCGACAGCCTCTATCCGGTCTTCGCCTGGCAGTACGCGCAGATGGTGGAGGGCTTCATGACCGGCCGCATTGAGCGGCTGGCCACCGACACCTGGCGCATCACCGACAACGGCGCCTGCCGCACGCTCAGATTCGACGACGTGGGCATGCTCCCGCAGTTGGACCGCTGTACGGGCATCTTGGGCTACCGCGTGTGTCAGGGTTTGCTGTATGTGGCACTGACGAACACCGCTGAGCACAAGCTGGTCCTGGGCCCGACGCCGCCCAAGCTGCCCTACCTGATGCAGGCCACCGCGCCGGTGGACGACTACGCGTACAGCGCCACCGGCCGCCGGCTTTCGTTCCGGTCAGAGGCTCTGGGCCGAGCCCGCTTTGCCTTTGCCAACCTGCCGCCCAATGCCCCGATGTCGATCCGCGTGGAGGGGGATACGCCGGGAACCCAGTTTGCCCAGACCGACGCCCGCGGTCAGCTGGCGTTCACCGTCTCCCTGCGCGGTGCCGGGCGCCTGACGGTCAGCGCCGGCAGCGCCCAATAGGGCCCCGACATGCGGCCCAACTATCGCTATGTGGCGCTCTTTTTTGCCGCCATGGTGGCGATCGCTTTCGTGGTCTTCCCGCGCGGCCTGGACATCGCCGCGCTGTACACCAACTCGGGGCTATATCAGGAAGCCCTGCAACTGCTGGACGACCTGGCGGTGGAGCACCCTGAAGACGTGCAGGTATACATCCAGCGCGCGCAGGTGCTGTACGAATTGGGGCGCTACGACGAGGCCGACCGCACGCTGAAGGAGGTGGTTGCCAGGACCCCCAAGAACCTGGCCGCCTGGCGCCTGCTGGCGGCGCTGTACGACGCGATGGATCTGCCGAGCGAGACCATGCTCGCTTTTGAGCAGATCCGCGCCGTGGCCCCGGCTGACAGCCAGGCACTGATACGGCTGCAGGAGTACTACCAGTGGTTCCAGATGCCGACGCAGGAGCTTGACGTGCTGCAGGCCCTGGTCAAGCGTTTTCCCCGCGAATTCGGCTACCGGCAGGACCTGATTGATCTGTGTGTCCGCCTCGACGAGACCAAAGCCATGGTAGCCGCGCTGGAAGGCGCCGTGGCCGCGTTCCCCGACAGCGTCCGTCTGCAACGCGAGTTGGCGCAGGCCTATCTGGACCAGAAGGACACGCGGGCGCTGCCGTTGTTTACCGAACTGCAGAAGCAGGATCCAGAGAGGCGGGAGCTTATCGACGGCCTGCTCAACGCCATGGCGACCTTCGGGTACCCGCCCGACACGGTCGTGCAGCGCTTCAACGAGTTCTACCAGGACCGCCTTGAGCCTGCCCCGTATTACGAGAAGCTGGCCCTGCTGGAGCTGGTGTTGGAGGACCGCCCGGCGGCCATTGGAGCCCTCGAAGCCCGCTTCGCCCTGTCGCCAGATCCGGACATCGGCGTGCAGTTGGCGCAGCTCTACCAGAGTCTGGACGACTACGACCGCGCCGCCACCCTGGTCGGCAAACTGGTCCGCGCCCATCCGGATCACCTGGACCTGTGGGGTCTCTACATTCCCTATCTTGCGACCGCCGAACGCAAGGTCGAGTTGGTCGCGGCACTGGAGGAGTACCGCCAACGCTGGCCCGAAGACGACAATGCCATCCAGCAGCTGGTGGACGCGTACGATTGGGTGGGCGACTATGAGAAGGCCTGGCTGACGGTCGAGGACATCCTGCGGCGAGACCCGGCCAACGCCGCGCGCCGGCAGCAGGCGGCCCGACTGGCCTTCGCCACCAACCGACTCGATGTGGCGACGGCGCATCTGGCCATCCTGGTCGGCGACCGGGCGCGCTTGCCGGAGACGTGGCCGAATGTGCTCGATATCCTGCGGGGGTTGCCGGCCAACTCCCAGACACAGCGCCTCGCCGAGACCCTGTACGGCATTGTGGGACTGAAGAACCCGCAGCCGGGCCTGCTCCTGGTCGGCATGTACGCGCGGCTTGGCCAGGCCGCGCCCGCTGCCGAGGTGCGCCGGGCGCTGGCAGCCGCGTACCCGGACAGCATCCAATTCCTCGCCCAGTTCGGCGAACAGTGCTTCCAGAGCGGGCAGGTTCAGCAGGCGCGGTACTGGGCCCGCGCCGCCCTGAGCCAGAACCCGGACTACGAACCGGCGCTGGCGATCTTGGTTGAGGTGGCCGCCGACGCAGCCGAGGCGGCCGACTGCCTGGACCGCCTGACCCGTCGGCGCCCCGACGACGCGGACCTGTGGTATCGCGTCGCACTGCTGCGCGAGAGCCAAGGCGACAGCCTGGCGGCGCTGGAGCCGTACCGGCGCATGCTGGCCCTGTCCGCCCGGAACTGGCGCGAGGAAGTGGGGTTTCTTCGCCAGCAGGCCCACGCGCGCTACCGCACCGGCGACGCTGACCAGGCGCTCAGCCTGCTCCGCCACGCGCTGGTCTTGCACCCCCGCGACGTGGATGTGACCAACGACTACGCCGAGATCCTGCTGGCCCGCGGCGACGCCCGCGGAGCGTTGGAGGCGTTGCGCACCATCCCGGAACCATAGCTGTGTTCGGCTCTGGCGTCGGTCGGGCCCGTTGGACGCGCGATTTGGCCTGGTCTGCGGGCGTGCTGTTCCTGGGTCTCCTGCTGGGCGTACCCGCGTCTTCTCAGGATACGGAAGAAGGCCGCATTCGGGCGGCGCGGCTGCAGGCGCAGGCGTATGCCGCACTGGGCCAGTGGGAAGACGCGGCGCGGGTGCTGCGGCGCCTGGCGGAGCTCCTGCCTGATGACCGCTATGTGTTGAGTGATCTGGCCAGTGCGCAGCAGCGCCTGGGACAGCCCCAGGCAGCGGCGGCCACCTATCGGGCGCTGCTCAAGCGCCACCCGGACGCGCCCCAGCTGGTCGACCTGGCGTACCTGCTGGCGCAGGAGAACCAGCACGCTGAGCTCGTGGCGCTGCTGGCCCACGCGCCGACGGCGACCAGTGGCCCCCTGCGCCTGTTGCTGGCCCAGGCGCTGGACCGCACCGGGGCGACGGCAACGGCGGACTCGCTGTACGACGCCATGTTGAGCGAAGCGCCGGCGGATGTGAACCTGCTGCTGACCATGGCGTCGCGTTACCTCGATCGGCAGTTGCCCGACCGGGCCCAGGACCTGCTGCAGCGCGCCCACGAAATTGCGCCGGACAGCCCAGACGTCAGCCGGGGTCTGGCCCTGGCGGCCCAGGGGGGCGACCCGATCGAATACCGGCGTCGACTCAACACAGCCATTGCCCTGGCACCCCGCGATCCGGAGTTGCCTTACCTGCTGGCCGAGTCCCTGCGCCCCGACCAGCCCGAGCAGGCCCTGGACTGCTATGGCGAATGCCTGTTGCGCCTGGCCCAGGGCGACACCGTAACCGCGTACCAACGCGTCATGCGGGCTCGGGCACTGGAACGGCTCGGCCGCGTCCACGAGGCCGAGGACTCGCTGCGCGCGCTGGTGGCGGGGCCGGGCGAACCCGCCGGTGCCCGCGACGCGCTGTGCGAACTGCTGCTGACGCAACGGCGGTTGGCTGCGGCCGACTCGCTGCTGGCCGCGGCACCGGCGCGCACGGCGCCGACCTGGCTGGATGCCGCCGTGGCCACCCGCCGCGGCCAGTGGGGCCGGGCGGTGGCGGTGCTGACCGAACTGGCCCAACGCCAACCAGGCAACACCGACCTGCAGTTGGAGCTGGCCGACGCCGAGCGCCGGAACTGGCAGTGGGAGCAGGCCCTGGAACGGCTCGAGGCCCTGGCGTCGCGGGCGTCGCCGGCCAACCGCGAACGGGCGCTGGACCTGGCCCGCGAGGTCCGCCAGAGCCGCGCTCCCAGCCTGGGCGTGGCGTGGGACCGCACCGCCATGGACGGCGAGGACGCCGTGACCTGGACGCCAACTCTGCGGTGGCCGATCACACGGCGGATGCAAGCCGTGGCCACCGGTGCGACTACCGGGTACCAGGACAACCGCCTGCCGTGGGGCGGGGCCTATGCCGGGCGGGGCACGGCGGCAGTGGTGGGCCTGGAAGGCGCGCTGCAGCCGGGCCTGGAGGGCGAGGCGCAGTTGACCACCTACGCCGGCGCGGGCACGCAGGGAGCACGGCCCAGCCTGACAGCGGCGGCGCGGTGGCTGCCACGCCGCGGTGGTTTCGTCGAGGGCACGGGCGTGTATGGCGAGCGGTGGGCCGAGCCGGTCGCCGTTGCCGTGCGCGCCGGACGCATGCACCGGTCAGCGATCACGGTGCTCTACCCCGCCGGGCGGCGACTGCAGCTGACCTGCCAGGGCCAGGTGCGCGTGTTCCTCCTGACCGACAACCGCTGGTTGGGTCGGGAGGAGCGACTGGCCCTGACCGCGCGCGAGGAACTCTGGCGTGCGGCCCCCGGTGCCGCCCTGCCGCTGCGGGCCATCGGTCTCTCGCTGGCCCATGAGCGGACCTGGTTGGCCCGCGATCCGGCGGCAGCCGTGCTCTCCATCAGCCTGCCGCAGCGCAGTGAAGCCACCACCCTCTCACTGCACGCGCGTATTGCGGGGGTCCGCGCGGCACCATGGGAGGCAACGGCCTTCATCGGCCGCGATCCGGCCCGGCAGCTAGACCTGGGTGAGGTGTATGGCTTCAGTCTGGACAGCGAAACCCCACTGGGGCGTCGTCTGTTATGGCGATTTGGCGCGTTTTATGCATCTCAGACAACAGCCCAGGCCCAAGGGGGGTGGTACTGGCAGGCGCGATCGTCGGCAGTATATTACTTTTGATGTTGAATGCCAGAGCCTTCGCGCGAGACAGTGGTTTGGAAGGGGGATGTGGTGGCGGCCATTCCTGTAATGGTGCTCGACGACGATGAGGACATCACCCTGCTGACCCGGTCAGTGCTGACCATGCACGGTTACGCGGTCAGCGAGGTCAATGACCCGATCGCGGCCCTGGCCAAGCTGGACGAGCAAGAGTACCGCTTGGTCCTGGTAGACGTGATGATGCCGCAAATGGACGGCGTCGAATTCATCCGGCAGGCCAGGAAACGGCGGCCGGAGGCGGCGACGCGCTATGCGGTCCTGACGGCCAAACGCCTGGACGAGGAGCAGCGCCGGGTCATTTTCGACTTGGGCGCCGAGATCATGACCAAACCTTTCATCCCGGTCAAACTGGTGGAGCGCGTAGCCGAGATTCTGCGATGACAACCGCGCCGGTGAGCTCTGATAGCTCGGCCGGCGCCGTGACGTCTTCGGTCGCCGTTGTCGACGCCCCCGCCGACGGTGGCCCCCCCCCGGTAGACGTCGGGTCGCCTGCCGGCCCCAAGGCGGGCGTTCGTCGCCGCGGTGCAGCGCGGG
>CAITNQ010000317.1 GCA_903893785.1 uncultured Gemmatimonadota bacterium | reverse complement strand
GCTCGCTCGAGACGAGGCCCGCGCCGAAGCCCGCGCCGAAGCCCTCGCCGAAGCCCGCGCCGAAGCCCGCGCCGAAGCCCGCGCGGAGGCCCGGGCCGAGGCTCAGCTCGAGGCGATGGCCACCGCCGTTTCCGAGGCACTGACCGTGCGCTTCGGCCATGTGCCGCCCGAGGTGGCCGAAGGCGTTGCGGCCGTAACCGACGCGGACCGCCTGCGCGAGCTGCTCCGTCGGGCAGTCGTCACCGATAGCGTCGAGCAGTTCGCCGAGGCCTTGCCGCAACCCGCACTGCCCTAACGACGGCAGCCCCCCCCTCGGGCAGGCCGGATTGCGGCGTGCGGGGATCGGCCCAGGCGGACGCTGCCTGGCCTCGGCGCGGAACGGGTATCATGTCTGGCCTGAGGCGGTAGATCGCCACCCCCCACCCAAAGTGGTGTGTTCGCGGTGTGTTCGCCGAGACCGGCATGGACGCTGGGCCCGGCCTGGGCGGCGAGGCTGCGGGCCGGCACGCCAAAGGTGCGAGCGCCGTCCGCAGAGACCACGATCGATAGGGCCATGGTGTCACCGTCGACATCCTGCAGACCGTCCGTGATGTCGACGGTCGTGGTTCGCAGTCGCCGACAGGCAAGCACGATTGCCACTGCGCCGGCAACGTGCGGCCAACAACCGCCGACGGAGCATTCCGTTGCAGGCCGCCGGGCGGGACCACCAACACCTTCTCTTGGGGAAGGGGACGTTCGCCGGAACTGGGAGGCCGCGGACTTCACGTGGAAGGTCGATGGTTGGCATGCCGACGGTCTGTCCCGGCCCCAACGCACGCCCTCACAGCCACCAATGCTGACGGCGGCGCGGAGGGCCCCTATCCAGGTCCGCGGAGGGTCCGTCGTCAGGCAGCGACGGAGGACCGAGCCCGTCGACCCGTTCCCAAGCCCCCCGCCAAGATGGTCACTATGACCATATTCGTGTCGGCCGTTTCGGCGGCTACGCCGGCGTTGCGTCGCTGACCCAGATGATGATGGGCGGCCCGGCACCATCGGGACCCGTTCGCGCACCGCGATGAAGACTGTCATCTGAGCGCACCGATTGCCATGGTGGATTGCCGGCAACCGTGAGCCCAGCGGCCGCCGAGCACATGCCGGGCACGTCGGCGACCCCCATCTCGGCCAACGTCCATTGTCGCGCCTGGCCGTTCTCCTGCCCGTCTGACAGGCCAAGACCGCCGACCGGTTCCCTGTCGTTCCAGTGCTCGGAATCGTCTGCGTGTCGACGAAACCAGGCGTACCAGCGATGGCGCCATTTTCTGGTTGCCATTCGCTTGGGACCGCGGTAGATTGCGGGCAGCCCCGAGCAACGCCAGCGAACGATGGGTGGGGATGAAGGGTGGGGAGAGCGTGTTGAGCTGGGGTCCCTGGACGCCAGCATGAGCGCCCGCTGCTGCGCTGAGACGGGCAGGCCGTACGCCCGTCGGGACCGGGCGGCGACGCGACTGCGGGCGGCTTCGGCGTCTGGGACGATGACCGGGCGAGGAAAGTCGATTCATGATCCTTGCCCCTGGCCAGTTCGAACCGGGTCGAGGGCTGTGATGCCGCCGCGCTCCTGGCGTTCAGCCAGGCTGCATGGCCGGCACGCTCTGAGCACCTGGCGGTTCTACGAAGTCAGGGGGAGTTGCCTGAGGCAGGGCCT
>CAITNQ010000316.1 GCA_903893785.1 uncultured Gemmatimonadota bacterium | reverse complement strand
GCGAATCCACCACACGGCGTACGTGATGAACCGGAACCCCTTGGCGCCGTCAAAACGCCGGGCTGCGGTGATCAGCCCGGTGTTGCCGGCGCTGATACGCTCGTTGAGCGATAGCCCGGAACCGTCGTATCTCTTGGCGACGTCAACAACAAACCGCAGGTTGGCCCGCACCAACTCGTCGCGCGCCTCAAGGTCCCCCTGTTGGATCCGGGCCGCTAACTCGATCTCGCGCTCGTGGGGCAATGGCTTCGCCATGGCCGCCGCCGCGCGCAGATCCGCCAGGTAGTGGGCCAGCGCCAGGTCACGCCGTCTGGATACGGGCTGCATAGGGCATCCACTCCCATGGCGCGGCACTTAGCTCGCGACTCCGCTCGAAGGCCAGTTGGTCCGCCTGCGCCACAGTCCGGAACGGTGCGGCTACCCTCCAAGCCATCTGTCTCCGGCATTCCGGGCGCCACCACGGCCCGATCCGATTCGGCTTCCTCACGCGCCTCGCGGATCCTGCGCCCCATTCGGCGGGCCGCGTCAGTGACGCCGTCGGCCGCCGTGCGCGGACCAGGCCAGACTGGCCCGCTCGTTCCGCAGGCGCTTCCCCTTCGCCGCCGGCCGCCCCTTGGCTTGTCCGGCACCACACCGCATCCCACGAGCCCCATGTGCACTGATGCGCCGCAACGGGCGACCCCTGCCGCGGGGTGCCCTTGGCGCCGCCTGCCGGTCAGGAGCCAACGGCGAACACCCGAACCGCAGCTTGGGTCTGCTAAGCACCGAGGCCGACAGAAGCGACCGCGCCGAGGCCTCGGGCTGCCGCCGGCTCACCAGGGGGCAGAGGGCATGCCGGACGGCCGGGTGGCAGCGATCGCCCCCGGCCATCCGGGGCCGTGGCGCGAAGGAGAGAGAAGCACCACGACTCTCACCCAGCAAAAGGCGGGCCGTCGCATCCGGCCGGTCACCCGCCGACGCCCGCCGAGGGCTCTTCTGAACCGCGACCCAGGCCGTAGCGCTTGACTTTCGACCACAGGGTCGCTCGCGTCAGACCCAGTGCCCGCGCTGCCTGGGTCTGGTTCCCGTCGTGCAGGCGCAGAGCCACCTCAACCAACAGACGGTCCACGGTCTCGATCATCTGCATGTGGGCATTGGGTCCGATGGGGCTCTGCAGGTACCGCTCTATCGTTTCGCGAAGCGGTTCCTCGGCGGTCGCGGTGGTGCTCATGGCGCCGGTGGGCCGTTGGAGAGCCTTGGTGACGTCCTCCAACTGCACAGACCTGCCGCGCGTGTAAATCACCAACCGCTCAATGCAGTGCTCCAACTCGCGCACGTTACCCGGCCACGGGTAGCTATTCAGTGCCGTCCGGGCGTCGTCAGCGATGGGGGGGACGGGCGCCGGAAGCTTGGCCGCCGACCGCTGCATGAAGTACCCCACCAGCCGCGGTATGTCCTCGCGACGCTGCCGTAGCGGCGGCAGATGAATGGCGACGACGTTCAACCGGTGGTACAGGTCGGTCCGGAACGCTCCCACCGCGATCGCCTCTTCGAGGTCGCGGTTGGTGGCGGCGATAACACGGACGTCGACTCGGATCGTCTCGCCCCCCCCGACCCGTTCGAACGCGCGTTCCTGCAACGCCCGCAACAGCTTGGCTTGAGTGGCGGTTGGCAGGTCGCCGACCTCGTCGAGGAACAGGGTGCCGCCGTGGGCCTGCTCGAAACGGCCTATGCGTCGCCCCGTCGCTCCCGTGAACGCCCCGCGCTCGTGGCCAAACAGCTCGCTCTCAAGCAACCCCTCCGGGATGGCGACGCAGTTGACCGTCACCAATGGCCCGGCCGCCCGCGCGCTGTATTGGTAGATGGCCCGGGCCACCAATTCCTTGCCCGTCCCGGTCTCGCCCCGGATCAACACCGTTGCCAGTGTGTCGGCCACTCGGCCGATGTCTTTGTAGACCGCCTGCATGGCGGCGCTCTGGCCGATGATGGCATCGGTCGAAGTGCTGATCCCTTCGGGGTCAAGTGCAACCGTGCGCTGCATCAAACGGGCATCGGCCAGCGCGTGGCGGATGCTTTCCAGCATGGCCCCGGGCGAGAAGGGCTTGAGCTGGTAGTCGACCGCCCCCAGCTGGGTCGCCTGAATCGCTAAGTCCGTCGTGCCATACCCGGTCATGATGATCACGGGCAGTCGCGGGTGCGTGGTCTTCAGACGCTTGTAGGTCTCCATGCCGTCCAGACCGGGCAGGTGGATGTCCATCACGATCACGTCGGGGGGGCTGTCGGCAACAACGTCAATTGCCGTCTCGCCGCGCTCGGCGGTGATCACTTCGTATCCCTCGCGGACAAGCACGCGGGCGAACGACTCACGGATATTGGGCTCATCATCGACCACCAGAACGCGGTCCATCATCCCTCCTCGGAGACTGCCGGGAATGAGACCGCGAAACAGGTCCCGGTGGGATTGCTCTCGACAAGCTCAAGCGAGCCGCCGTGGCGCAGCATGATGTTCGCCGCGATGCACAGACCCAGACCCGTGCCCGTGGCCTTGGTGGTGAAGAACGGTTCGAAGATCCGCTCCCGGAGCTCGGGAGCGATACCTTGACCGCTGTCCATCAGGGTTATCTGCAGCAACGGTCGGCCTGCCTGAACCGCCACGGCACGGCCGCCGAAGGTCAGTCGGCCGCCGGCAGGCATGGCCTCACAGGCGTTCAGGATGAGGTTGACCAGGACCTGCTTGACTTGCTGCGCGTCGACCCAGGCCGCAGGCAGGGCTCCCACGTCGGCACCGACTCGGCACTCGATGTCATTCTCCACCAGGCGTGGGCGGCACAGTTCGAGCGCCCCGTCGATCAAGCCGGCGACTGAGCAGGACTGAAGCGCCAGTTGGGGCTCGCGCGCAAACTCGAGGAAACTGCGCACGGTGTCGTCGAGGCGCGCGATCTCCTCGCTCACCGCCCGTATGTCCTCGCTGTAAATCGGGTGGTCGGCCCACTCGCGCTGCAACTCGTAGACGCGCATCCGCAGCGAGGTCAAGGGGTTGCGGATCTCATGGGCGACACTGGCCGCTAACCGCCCAACGGACGCCAGCTTCTCGGCCTGCGATAACCTCTCACGGCTGGCCTGCAGGTCGGTCCGCGTGGACGTGACGTCCGACATGAGGCGGCGCAAGTGCGTGCCGATGGTGCGCAACTCGTCTTCCACTTCCGCTGGGCTGATCGGCATGCCGGGGGAGGCGGCGAACGCCTGAGCGTCCCGCGCCATCTGGCGCAGCGGTCTGACCACACTGGCGTAGAAGAACCAGACGAGAGCGGCGGTCCCGGCCATGACTGCCGCGACGTACAGGGCGACCCAGAGGGTGTTCCGCCGGATCTGGCGGTGGCTCTCGCGGATGCGCGACGTAATCAACTGCTCGTTGGTCGTGATGTACCGTTCACACAGCTCGTACGCGTGGTCGTAGGTATCCACCAGGTCGTGGAGGATCACCT
>CAITNQ010000315.1 GCA_903893785.1 uncultured Gemmatimonadota bacterium | reverse complement strand
CAACGTCATGGCCTGCTCTCGCTCTTGCTGGGTATGGACTCGTCCTCGTCCCCCCAGATCGCCTGAGCTTTTTTTTTCAAGACTAGCAGCGCCGCGGCTTCGGCCAGCGCCCTGTCCTTCCGCGCCAGATCACGCTCCAATTCGCGGATGCGCCGGGCCTCAGCGCTGGCCTGTCTCGAAGCGGCTCCGGTTGAGGGCCGCAGGCTCGCCAGCAGCTGCCGGCGCCATTGCTGCAGCTGTACTTCATGCAGTCCGCGTGAGCGCAGGAAGGCACCCAACTCCGCCTCGGGCACGCTCGCCGCTTCGATCACCACGTCGAGAATCTCTTCGGCGGTCCAGTCCTGCGGTCGCTTGGCAGTCATCGTTCGGCCTGCTGGGGAAGAGGTGGCGGTCACCGTGTCCCCTAAAGTACCGGCCTGGCGTAGCCACCGCGACAGCGTCGGTTGGGGCACCCCGACCTCCTTAGCCAACACCGACGCGCTCGGGCCGCCCGGCGTCGCCAGCTTGCGCACCAACTGACCCTTGAAACGCTCGGAATACGGCATCACCTATCGCTCGCTTCGCCCCCACGTGGACGCACGCGGACCGTTGCCGGCGACCGCGCTTCCGAGTCCCCCTACGGCTCGCTACGCTCGCTTTCGGGGGACTGGGAAGCCCTCGGCTTCAGCCCAAACCGGGGCGACAACTAAGCTGACACCGGGGGATACTGGAAGCCGTGGCCCTCGACCAGCTCCTGGTGGATGTTGACGGCGTTACGGCCGAGCTGGACCTGGGCTTCGATCCAGTCGCGGCGCGCGGCACAGGCCGACACCGCCGCCTCGCTGCGGGACCCTACCAGGCACCCCGCCGAGCCGGTGGCCAGGGTGGAGGAGCTTGCCCCGGCGCTCGCCGTCGCCCCGGTCGCCCCCAGGCCAACTGCGCATAGCGACGAATGGTCTTCCGGTCGACGCCGGTATACCGCGCGATCTCGCGCTGGCTGGCGTCCTTAGCCAGCCGCGTCGTGATCGTGGTCTGCAGATGCGGCGTCAAGACGTTCAACTCCTTCCTCCCCTCCAGGATGATCGAGGGGATGGAGTGTACGTCCCGCCGCCGACGGCCCTAGCCCAGGCCGTTATCGCTTGGTGCCAAGTGGAGGAGTTTGGGGTGGCCGCAGGTGGGGGATTTTGGATGGCCGCCCGGGCATGAAGAAATGCCGTTGATGTGCCCACCGAGGCCCGCGCCATCGACAATGCCAGACACTATCTCCCCGTAATGAGGTGCCCCATGCGCCGCGCGCTACTGCTCACGGGGGTGGTCCTGTGGTTCGTGGTGCCGGCCGACGCATTCCTGCACCTGGGTGCGCCCTCCGAGGGCACGGTCGACCGTTGGTTCGACATCACCTCGGCCCGGGCCACCGTGCACGTGAGTGGTCGACTGGCCACGACCCACCTGGACCAGGCCTTCCACACCCGCGGTTCCGCCGCCATCGAGGGCCTGGGCGAACTCTACCTGCCCGCGGGCGCCGTGGTCACCTCGCGCTAGCTGGCCGCCCCCCGCTGCCCGACGCCCGTTCAACGGGAAGGCGCAGCCCGTCGGTCGCCCCGATGGCGGGTTTGCACGACGGTTTCTGCCGCCTCTGTCAACGTCCTGTGACCCAGGGACAGCCTGGATGGCAGATCGGCCTCGGCCGCCCTCCCGGGCTCACAGCGGACTCCGGGCCACAGTCCCATCGGATGCTCTATGGAACCCCCATCTGCACACCGGTCGTGGCATCCCTGATCGCGGCATCCACACCACCCGATCAAGGCCCAAGCCGTGCTTCCTGGTGACGGTCCAAACCGCACCTCCACATAGCCGTGCTCGCGAAGGTATTCCGAGCGAGCCCTCGGCAGGGATAGCTGGTCAGACAGCAGGTCGGCTGCCTCTTGCCGCGTCTTCGTACCGCGGCTGACGGCCAGCTCGGTGCCGAATACGCCAGCGCTCGCGATGCAGTGTCCGGCGCCCGGCACGCAGGTCGGGGAGCGATGGTCAAGGCTAAGGGCGGATGCTGGCCCATCGGGGTTGGGGCTGATGGGCTCTCGTAAGTGCATCCTACTGCGTCCGGTGATGGGGTGAGCCCTAGGGTAACCCCCTCAACAAGGGGGAGCCGAGGTGTCCGCGGTCGGGCTGTCGAATCTGCCTGAGCCGACGCCGGACGTGGTGCCTGCCAGACGGGGCGTCGTGAATCGATAGTCCCGCGGTTGCGGCAATACGCCGCGCATGGCGTCCGTCCTGGCGAAAACGCCGCCCGCTGTGCACTGGATGACCCGATGTGCCCCGGCGGGCATCGTCCACCGCGGGTGGGGCGAAAGCCGTGTTGAGCTACGCGCTGTAACCGTCGGTTGCTGGCCTGGCTGACTACGAAAACCCATCAGTGCAATGCGCTTGACGATATGCATCCACCTGACCAAAGAGACCCCCCCTACCCCCGTGTCTATGTTCCGCAGTGCCTCAGGCGTGGTTGCCTGATTCGACTTAACATGGCTCACATTCCGGCCCGCTGCTGCGCGCGGACCGGTCCGACCTCCTCGCTCCGGAGCAAGCTCCAGAGCTGCTGCGTCGGTCGTGTAGAAGGGGATAGCAGGCGACGCCAGCGATATGTCTTGCCTGCCGGACTCGGTCAGGGAACCCCGCCTGCGTCAGGGAGGCCGCCGATGGCCGCCCAGAGCGACAGAATAGCGTTAGAAATGGCGGCAGAATCTGGAGTACGCACATCGGCCGCTGTCGGTGCTGTGGTGTCCATCACGCTCCATCGACCTTGACGACGACGCACGTCATGTCGTCGGCCTGAAGCGCCGCGCCGGTGAAGGTCCGGGTCTCTGTCAGCAACCGGTCGATGACATCCTTTGGCTCCAGGCCCTGACCACAGGCGTCTCGGATCATGGCAACGGTTCTGTCGAAGCCAAACACGTCGCCGTCTGCAGTGGCCGCCTCCGCGACGCCGTCCGAGTAGAGCACGACGTAGTCGCCAATGCTGAGTTGAGCCTCGACGGTCTGGTAGATCGTGTTCCGCCTGACGCCCAACGGGAAGGCGTCCAGCGCAAGTTCGGCGACATCGTCGGTCGCCTTGCGGTAGTGGCACGCATAAGGGCATCCGGCGTTCGTGAACCGCATCGAACGCTCGGTCAGACTGATGTCCACCATCGAGAACGCCACATGTGTACGACCGGTGAGTTTCTCGCAGAGGATCGCGTTCAGTCGGGAGAACAACTCGTCGATGCGGCCGCCGAGTCGTATCTGGCCGTCAAGGATGCCATCGAACATCACCGCGGGGATCGCGGCGTCCATCGCGTGGCCGGTGACGTCGGTCAGGCAGACGGCCAGGCGATCGTCGGCCAACTGGAAGTAGTGGTAGAAATCGCCGCCGACGTGGTTGGCGGTTACGCAACGGCCGGCGAACTGGTAGCCCGGGACGTCCGGGCCAACCTTGGGCATCAGCCCCGCCTGGAGATCATGGGCGGTCTGGAGCTCGCGCTGCAGGGCCAGGAGCAACTGCCGGCGTCGCCGGAGCGCGTAGCCGGCGGCTACGACTGCCGCCAGCAGCGCCAATCCCAGGCCGCCGCCCAGACCCCACAGGCCGTAGGGGGGCCGAATCGTCAAACGGATGGTCGCTGGCGGGTCAGTGACGGCCAGGTCGCGATCAACGGCTTGCAGCTCGAAGGTGTACGTCCCATGGGGCAGGGCCACGTATTCGACGAAAGCCTCTTTGGTGGTCCGCCATGTCGTATCATGGCCCGCCAGCCGGTAGCGGTACACCATGGCCTCGGGACGCGTCCTCAGGCTTCGACCGTGGAACTGGAGGGTGACTATCTCCGTCGTCGAGGGCAGACGGACCTCCGAGACGCCCTCATAGCGCCGGTCGGCCACCACCGCGTCGACTGAAACCGTGGGTGGCGAGGGGGGCGGGGGGCGGAAGCGCGTCAGGCCGCCGGAGCAAGCGAACCAGAGGTCGCCCCGTCGGTCCTGAAGGATGTGACGCACCACGTTGCCGGCCAACCCATCCTGCCGGGATAGGGTCTGGAAGGCGCGCCCGTCGTACCGGATGGCCCCGCCGCCATCGGTCGCGAACCACAGCGTGCCGTCGCGGTCCTCGAGTCCCAGAAACTCCAGCTGGTTGGTGGGCAGTCCATCGGCGGTGGTGAAGGTGCGCAGGCCCCGGCCGTCGTCGCGGCACAGGCCGGCGTCCCAGGTGCTGATCCAGCGCGTACCGTGGCGGTCGACCAGGATCGACCAGACCCGGTTGCTGGGGAGGTCGCTCGGGGATGTGTACGCCTTCCATTGCTCGCCGTCGTGCCGGAGCACGCCGTCGAAGGAGGAGAACCAAACAACGCCCTGGTCGTCTTCGGTTACCGAGTTGAACAAGTCGGCTGGAAGCAGGTGGCCGACGGTGTAGGACTCACTGCGAGTGCCGTCGTACCAGGTCAACCGCTGTTGGTCGCCGAACCAAAGACGGCCGCGGCGATCGAGGCCCAGGGGCACCCCCCACAGGCTGTCGCCCGGCGCGTACGTGCTGACGATCCCGTCGCGGACACGCAGCAGCGCCAGGTTACTACCGAACCAGAGGCTCCCGTCCGAGTCCTTCCGCAGACTGCCCCCTTGGTCCATGGTGATGCCGTCCGCGGGACCGAAAGTTGTGAAGTGGGTACCATCGTAGCACGCCAACTCGCCGCTGCGCGAGGAGATCCAGAGCCGTCCGTCGGGAGCTTCCACGAGCCCCACCGGCTCACTGTTCGGCAGGCCATCACGTTCGGACCACGAGGTGAACGTCCCGCAGTCGTAGCTGCTGACACCGGCGTTGTGCCCTACCCAGAGGCGTCCCTCGCGGTCCTGATGGACGAACCCCACGCCACTGCCACCCAGACCGTCCGCGGCCGTCAACGCCCTGGTCTGCCAGGTTCCCTTTCCAGGCCCCGGCGAGCAACGGATCAGTCCGCGCCAGTTGGTGCCGACCCATATGTTGCCCGACCGGTCCAGACAGAGGGACAACGTCATCCCGGTGGCCTCCGGCGGCAGCACTGTGGCGAACCCCTTGCCATCGTAACAACTGACGCCGCCCAATTGGCCCGCCAGCCAAACCTGGCCCCTAGGGCCTGGCTTCAGGAACCAGATCGGGCCATCCACCAGTCCGTCGCGACTGGAGAAGGACGTCCAGTTCCGGCCGTCATAGCGACTGACCCCGGTCTCGGTGCCAACCCAGACATTTCCCTGGTCGTCTTCGACCATGGCCAAAACCTGGTCGCCCAGGGGCCCCTTCGGGCCCCTGCAGGCGGTCCAGGTGTGTCCATCGTACCGGCTGAGGCCCCACGCCGACTCGGCGAAGAGCGCGCTGTTCACCGCTGCCCAGACATGCCCCCGACGGTCTTGGATCAGCATAGAGACCCAATTGGTTGCCAGGCCGTCCCGGGTGGTGAAGGTTCTCCACGTCTTACCGTCGTAGCGGCTGACTCCCTTGTCCGTACCGAACCAGAGCGTCCCTTGGGTGTCCTCGAGGATTGACAGAACCAATCCCGAGGCCAACCCATCGCCTGGAGTCAGGGTAGTCCACTGGCGGCCATCGTAGCAGCTGACCCCGCTGCTCCTGGCCCCAAGCCCAACTCCGATCTCACCCGCGCCCACCCAAAGGCGACCATCGCGGCTTTCCAACAACACGCCCCCGTCGTTGGAGGCCAGACCATCGGCGGTGGTGAAGGTGGTCCAGCGCGAACCGTCGAAACGGCTGACGCCCCCAGCCTGAGTGCCGAACCAGAGGCTCCCGGCATGGTCTTCCAGCACAGTGTACCCAGCACCTCTCACCGTTCCGTTGCTCGCGTCGTAGGTCTGCCAGTGCTCGCGGCCCGAGCCTGCCTGAACCATACGGCCAGGGCCTAGCGGGCGCTCGTACAGCGCCAACGACCGCTGCAGACTGTCCTCGGCCGATGCCGCGAAGCGCGCGCCGCAACGACGCAGGGCGCGCACTCCGGCCGGGTCGCGGTACAGGCTCCTGGCTGCTGCCTCGAAGGCGCTGGGGGTGGCGAACTCGAAAAGCCGACTGAAGACACTGTCGAACGTGGCCCTGCCTGCGGTGCGGGACTCCACCCAACCGCGTTGGCGCAGCAGGGGCGCGACGGCAACGGCATACTCGGCCGCCAACGCGGCCTTTCGGTCAGGCCGAACGTAGTAGAGGAGACGCGCCAATACCGGACGCTCGGTTGGTGTCAGGCCGCCGCGGCCTGCGGTCACGCTGGCGGGAGCGCGGCCAGCAGACAACGCGATGACCAGGGGGATGGTGCACAGCAGCACAGATGCGTGTTTCAGGTCGCCCACGTTGCCCTCGCCCTGGGGTGATCGTTGCCACCGTGTCGGCGCCCTGGCGCGACGGCATCGCGCCGTGTTCCGGCGACCACGCCCGGCACCACCTTCTGGGCCACGGTAGTTGGCCTGCGGTATACCCAGCGCCATTGCCGTGCCGACCCCCGACCGGTGAGCCGGCAGTGTGCCGGTTCACGCCACGAATCACCGGGCTGGGCCGGGCCCAGAGGCCTGTCGCACGGAAGCCGCGGTCAGCGACCCGCGCAGTCGCAGGGGTCCAGCCGCCGGCCTACCCCGCGCCAAGCTGGGCGACCCGCCTCTGCCGTCCGCTGACCCACGTCCCTCGGTCTGCGCGCGGCAAACATGTGAACGACCAGGCGGCCGGGCAAGCGAGGGCGGCGGATCGGCGATCTTACCGGGAAGATCATGCGGATAACTAAGTAGGAGCAAAGGATTACCTGTCAGGATCGTCGAGAATCGTGGACCTTGACCAGGCGTCCGGCTAGGTGGCGCCGTGCCGGGTGTTTTGCTGCCGGCACGACGGTTGCAGGCGGGGTGCCGCGAAGGGGGGGCGCTTTACCGACCATGGGCATTACCACTGCCCTGTATTCGTCGATCGCGGCCGCGCGGGCTCCGGCTGGTGCGCACGGCTCGATTGCCCGCAGCACCATCGTGCGCTGAAGGCGAGGGCTGTGGCAGATCGCCCGTAGGGGATTGTTGCAGAGCGGACTCGCGCCGCGCTGGATGCCGATACCGTAACAGCTCCGTGGTGATCGCCGCGCCGCGCGAGTGTCGGGGTGGTCTCATGTAGATCCCCGGTGTCAGGCCTTACCTCGTGACCAGCGAACGGACCGGATGATCAGCCGGATGGTGGCCTGTCATACCTAGGCGCGGGGCCAAGTTCGTCCTCTCCACACCGGTGGCAAATTGTGGTCCGTTCGATGTATCCCCGCGCCTGTTGCGTGGTTCTTGTACAGAGGACATCCCATACGAGCCCTAGCCAAACCGTACCCAGAGCGGGCCTCGATGCGCGAGGCGGAAGCCACGGGTGACCGTATAGCGGCGGTGGACCAACGATCCCGGCGTAGCCGATACCATTCTGCTGTTTTACTGTCGGTATTCAGGCAAGGAGGAGCGAACCCTGTGTTAACTCGTTGCGTGGCAATATGCCTCTTGGTAGCGGCGGCAATAGCTACGACGCCCGGTCGCGCCAGTTCCCAACCCGTCTGCAACTCTATTGCCGACCTCTACAACTTTGACCCCAGTTACCCATCTACCTTCAAGGGACGAGGGTTGGCGCCCGGAGACACCATCTCCGTAACCGACAGCACTGGCGCCGAAATATGCTCAGTCGAGTTGAACTACAACGGCGGCATTCCGATGTTCCCGACGTTCGAGGTCCCTATCATAAAACCAGGGGTTACGGAAGCAGGGGCCAAGCCAGGATCAACCCTGTATTTCCGGATCAACGGGCAGCCAGCGGTTATCCAGCTTGTAATGTTACTCTCCGAAACGGGCGCCTTTGACGAGTTTCCGTCCCGCAGGCCAGTCATCGCATCGGCGGTCGGCGACGTCTGGATGGTGCAGCTATCGGTTCCCCAAGGTGCTCTGGGATTCAGCACTGTGCCGCCGGACACTAGCGGCAGTCCCTTGCGGTTCACCGTGACTGCCACGTCGGATGGTGAAATAGACACCGGCTTCCATCGCGTCGTGACCATCGCCAAGGTGACCGGCCCAGGTACACTAACGGGGACCCTGAGCGCCGTCGCTACGGCAGGCGTGGCCACGTTCACGGACGTAGTGTACCACGCCACAACCGATGGCGAGACGTTCAGCCTCGCCGCACGCGTGGGCGACGGAGGCACGGACTACGAGGAAGGTAACACCGGCGCGCTGAGTTCCAGGATGGTCGCGAACGTCTTGCCAACTCCGGCAACTATCAGCATTGCCGGTACGCATTGTGTGTACACTGGCGGTCCCCAGGCCGTCATCGCCACCACGCTCCCGCCTGGTCTTGATTTCGTCGAGGTCACCTACGATGGCACTGCCCAAGTTCCCGTTCATGCGGGCATTTATGCGGTACGGGCCAGACTCGTCAACCCCGGTTACAGCGCACCCGAGGTGACCGCCCAGCTGGTTGTCGACAAGGCGCCAGCCACATTGACCTTGTCCGGCCTCCGCGGCGCGTACAGCGGTTCACCGCAGCGGGTAAGCGTCGAGACCGATCCCGCCGGCCTAGCCGCGACTACGGTGACATACGATGGGGTCGCCTCGCCCCCAACAGACGCCGGCACCTATCGAGTTGTGGCTTCCCTGGACAACCGTGACTACCAGGCAACGAACGCTAACGCAGATATGGTGATCACTAAGGCGCCGACGATAACATCGGCAACGACATCAAGCGGCCTGGTGCAAGTTGGGGAGGCCGTGAGTCTGCGCGCTGCGGTGACGGCCATACCCTCGAGCGCCGGTCCGCCCAACGGGTTGGTAACGTTTTCCGATGGTACCACGCGGCTGGGCACGGCAACACTCCATTCGGGGGTGGCCAGTCTGGACGGTGTGGTGCTGGCACGCGGCACCCACGCCATCACGGCCTACTACGCGGGGTCGACGAACCACACAAACTCGACGAGCGCGGTGGCAGCAGTCCGGGTGAATTGCCCCCCGAACACCACGGCTGCTACCCCGAGCAGGTCCACGCTGTGGCCGGCGAGCCACAAGATGGTCGACGTGGGTATCGCGGGGATCACTGACCCGGACGGCGACACGGTAGCCGTTTGCATAGACCAGATCACGCAGGACGAAGCCGTCAACGGAGCGGGCGACGGCGACACCAGCCCTGATGCCGCAGGTCTGGGCACTTGCGTGGCCCAGTTGCGGGCGGAGCGGGGGGGGACGACCAAGCTTCCAGGCAACGGACGGGTCTATACCGTTTGGTTCACCGCGACCGACAGGTACGGCGGGTCGAGTAGGGGTAGGGTGACTGTGTCGGTTCCGCGCAACCAAAGCGAGAGTGGCAGCGCCATCGACGACGGCCAGACCGTGGACTCGATCACAGGGCAGTCTGTGGCTGGCATCGGCAAAACTTCATTCGCAGGTGGAATAGACGGGCCGCGGTTGCGACCTTACCCCAACCCCTTCAACCCGTCGACGACGATCGCGTACGATCTGGCGCAGGCCGGCAACGTGCGCCTGCGGGTGTATGCGGCGTCGGGCCAGATCGTCCGCGAGCTGGTTGCGGCGAACCAGGCGTCCGGTCGTTACGAGGTCGAGTGGGACGGCCGCGACGGTAACGGTGTGTTGGTAGGTAACGGAGTGTACCTGTGCGAGCTCCGGGCGGGCGACTTCCGGGCCGTCACGCGGATGGTGCTGATGAAGTAGGTCGGGACCCATGGAGGCGAAGGCGAGGTCCCCGTCGAGGCTTGGTCTTTGGCGGGGACCGTCTCGTTTGTGAGCCCAGCCATGCCATCCGGATGTAGCCGGTGTGGCGTACCTGAACGCGGGGCGCGATCTCGATGCCGATCGGGTGCGCAGGCAGGAACGGCTCCTACCCGTCGAGCCAAATGGTGCAGGGAGCGCTGGGAGCAACAGGGATTAGCGGGGGGCGCCGGAGGCGGGCGGTCTTTAGCGGCCACTACCGTGTTGGTCGGTTAGGCGCGGTATGGCACCGTCGCCGCTACGATCAGACTTCCTTCACCAGAGCATAGCCGTGGTGTCTTCGGCGCCGGACAAGCGTCGTCACCTCGCGTCGCATCGCCTCAGCACTGGTTACCAATACTCTGAGACTGCGGCTCTGGAGGCTGCCGATGCGCCCCCAGCGGCGCGTCAGCACCTTGGGGTAGAACAACGACAACTCCACCTCCAGCTCGTAACACTTGCGGTGAGGCGGGACGGTGTGCTCCCACCGCAGGTAGACAGGAGCCCAAGTTCCGGCCCCCTGGTTGGCACATACGTCGTCAGTCAGTAGCCATGGCAACTGAGCGCTATCGCCGCGGTGAGCTCGGACGGCGACCACCGCCCGCCCCGGCAACCGGTGCGTTCTTGGCCGCGGCCGCCAGATACCGGTAGTAGGTACTCTTGCCGATCCCCAGCGTGGCGCAGATGTCTTTGATCGAGTTCCGCTTGTCCTCGGACATCGACCGGGCCAGTGCCACCTGTTTGTCCGTTAACACCCGCGGGCGTCCTCCCTTACGGCCCCGCGCCCGGGCCGCCGCCAGCCCCGCCAGCGTTCGCTCCCGGACCAGATCCCGTTCAAACTCCGCTAACGACGCGAACAGGTGGAACACCAGTTTCCCGGTCCCGGTCGTGGTATCGATGCTCTCCCGCAGACTACGGAAGCCCACGCCGCGATCGCGGAGGTCGTTGACCACCTCGACCAGGTGCGGCAGGGAGCGCCCCAGGCGATCCAGCTTGCACACCACCAAAGTGTCGCCCGAGCGCAGGGTCTCCAAAGCAAGGCTGAGCCCAGGGCGGTCGCGACTGGCCCCGCTGATCTGGTCGGTATGGATCTTCTCGCATCCCGCCTGGCTCAAGGCATCCGTCTGAAGCTGCAGCTGCTGATCCTGCGTCGAGACGCGCGCGTAGCCGATCAGCATAGCGGGGTCTCCGTGTATCAATGGTCGTTGATGTTCCAAAAGATGATGTCGGCATTGTTTATGGCACTTTG
>CAITNQ010000314.1 GCA_903893785.1 uncultured Gemmatimonadota bacterium | reverse complement strand
GAGCTGATGGTCATTGGTGAGGTGTACGAGAGCGCTCTGTTCTGCCCCGGGTACCGGCTCGTATCGACCTACACCACCCGAGTCGGCAGCAACTCGGTACACATCGTCGACGAGGTCACCAACCTGCGGGCCGTACCCGCTGAGATGGAGCTGCTCTACCACTGCAACTTCGGCGCCCCGTTCCTGGACGCCGGCGCCAAGCTGGTGACCGCGGCGCGGCTGGTGGCCCCGCGCGATCCGCGGGCCGTCGAGGGCATTGCCGCGTACGATACGTACCTGGGGCCGACCGCCGGGTACATCGAGCAGGCGTACTGGTACGACCTGCTGGCGGCGGAAGATGGCGCGGCGCTTGCCATGCTGCGCAATGCGGCCGGCGACCGGGGTCTGGCCCTGCGCTTCAACAAGCGCGAACTGCCTGCCTTTGCGCAGTGGAAGAATACCGCCGCCATGGTCGACGGGTACGTCACCGGGCTGGAGCCGGCCACGGATTTCCCCAACACCAAGTCTTTTGAGCGGCGCCAGGGACGGGTTGTTGGCCTGGCCCCGGGCGCCACCTACCGGGTGGGACTGACGCTGGAAGTTCATGATACCGCCGTCGGCGTCGCCGGCGTGGAGGCCGAAGCCGCAGCTCTGCAGCGGACGGCCCCGCGCGTGGTACATCCGCAACCGTTGGCGACCTATTCGGACCTGCCGGCGTGATCGCCCCGTAACGCGGCGTCCAGGCGGGCGCTCAGGAGGCACAGGATGGACGAATTCGTGCGTGTTGCCGCGGTGCGCGACGAGTTGCAGGCTGGGTGGGTCGATGCCGTGCTCACCGAGCGTGATATCCCGCACCTGGTGCGAAGCTACCGCGATCTGGCCTTCGACGGCGTGTTCCTGCGCCCGGATACCTGGGGCCACGTGGAAGCGCCGGCCGTCTGGCGCGACGAAATCCTGACGATCATGCACGACCTGGACGAAACGGTGCCGCCTTCGCCGGACGAGGACCGAACTGAGGAAGGAGACCTGCCCTGACGGACGATCGCGTTCCGCTCCATGTCGGTCCGGCCGCCCGACGGCGACCGGCCCCCGTTGTGTGCCTGACGTCGTCGGCAGACCCCGGCCTGGGATGCCCCGGGGCCCCCCTGGACGCGGCCCTGACCCGGGAGCAGGTCCGCGCGGTTGTCTGGCGCGCCCTGGATCTGGACCCCTCGTCGGCGGCTCTGGCGCGGCAGGTCCGGCGACGCGACTGGGTTCTGCTTAAGCCGAACATCGTCACTTCGCCGACCCACGACTGCTCGTACTGGTATGGTGGCGTGGCTCATCCCGGACAGGTCACCGACACACGCGTTATCCACGCCCTGGTCCGGTACCTGGTCGAGCGCTGTTGTCCGGCCCGCATCTCGATCGCCGAAGGAGGCGCCGAGTGGCGCCGGAGCAGCGATCCGGCGAAGGAGGACGGCTGGACCGTGCACTGGCCCGAGTTTGGCGGCCTTTCCTACGCCGATATCGTCGCCGAGTTTGCGCGGTCCCATCCGGGTTTGGTGGACATCGTGGACCTGAACGAGGACGAGATCCGTTTCGGCCCTGTGCCGGACCCCTATGGCAGTGGCATCGGCGCCTGCCAGTTCGTCGGCGAGGAAGCGCGGCCCGAGGCAGAGTACGGTCGCGGCGCGTTTGTCCCCGGGACGGGCCAACCGCGGCAAGGGTACTACATGCCACGTGCGGTACTGGAGTGCGATCGACTGATCTCGGTACCGGCGATGAAGACCCACACCTGCGGTACAACGCTGGCGCTGAAGAATTACGTGGGTGTGTTGCCTTCCCATCCTTCGGGCAAAGTCAACAAGGGTGAGGTACACAACGGTGACTTCCAGAAGGGGTTCATCGACCTGTTCGCCTACCATCCGGCGGACTACTGCGTCATCGAAGGCTTCTGGGGCACCGAAGGCAACGGCCCTCAGTGGGGTGACAACATCCAGCACAATGTGGTCGTCGCCGGCGCTGATCCTGTGGCCGCCGATGCCGTGGCGTCGGCCGTGATGGGTTTCAACCCCCAAGACCTGGACTACCTGCATTATGCGGTGGCCAAGGGGTTCGGCGTGCTCGACCTGGACCACACGGTCCTGGTCGGGCAGCCGCTGGCGGCCCTGCGCCGCCGCTTCGCCACCGCCGCAGGCCGCAAAGGCATTCCCTTCGTTGCCCGCGGGTGTCGCGCGTGGCAGCTTCAGGCAGCGGGCGACACTTGGGTGTACCGCAGTGGCGAACGGTACATTGACCTGGCACGAGCCATGGCCGGTCGAGGCGGCGACAGTGTGACGGCGATCACCGACGTGCGGTCGCGGCGGACCCAACGTGGCTGGCTGTGGGCGAGCGCCAACGGCTCGCTGCGCGTCTGGCTCAACGGCCAGGTGGTGGTCGCGGCGCCTCCCGGCGCTGGCCATTCCCTGGGCCAGCACCAGGTCGAGGTGACCCTGGCCGAGGGCGTGAATCGGCTGCAGGTAGCCGTCACGGCAGCGGCGTCCGGTATGGGGTTCACGGCGCTGCTGTGCGACGAGGTGGGGTACGGCATGACAGACATCGAGTACCAGGTTCCCGGCAACCAGGAGACTGACGCATGACACCGCGGCAGGTGATCACCGCCAACATCGAGGGCGCCCGCCCGCCTCGCATCGGCTATGCCTTCGGCGGCAACCCGGCTCGGCAGAACGACCTCACCTGGGCCGGCTGCGACCACGGCATCGCCACGCGACGGTGGGAGACCGGCGATTTCGAGTTCTACACCGATATCTGGGGCAATGAGTGGTTCCGCGTCAAAGGCCTCTCGCAGGGCGGCGAGATACATCGACCGCTGATCGCCGACTGGGCGGCGCTCGATCAGCTCGAGTTGCCCGATCTGGCCAACCCCGCGCACTTCGCCTCTGCCCGCCAACTCGGCCAGTCTGACACGGACCTGTTCCGCGTGGGCAGCCTGCCGGGCTGGCCCTTTGCCATCTGCCGGTACATGCGCAAGATGGAGGTCTACTTCGTCGATCTGCTCACTGAGCCCGAGCGCATCGCGGTCCTGCACGATCGCGTGACAACGCTCCTTGAGGGCGTCATCGATCGCTTTGGCGAAGCCGGTCTGGACGGCGTGTTCTTCTGCGAGGACCTGGGCACCCAGGACCGCCTGCTCATGAGTCCCAGCCTGTGGCGCCGGGTGTTCCGCCCACTGTACGAGCGCTTGACCCATCGTGCCCACACCCATGGCCTGAAGGTCATCCAGCACTCCTGCGGGTACAACTGGGAGTTGATCGACGACCTGTGCGAAGCCGGGATCGATTGCCTGCAGTTCGACCAACCGGCGGTGTACGACATGCCCGCGCTGGCGGCCAAGCTGCAGCAGCACCGCGTGGGGCTGTACTCGCCCTGTGACATCCAACAGGTGCTGCCCACCGGCGATCGGCAGTTCATCGAGCAGCAGACCGAACACCTCGTGGCCACCTTCCGGACCGGTTTCATCGCCACGCGGTACGGCGATCTACACGGCATCGGCGTCCAGCCCGAGTGGGATCAGTGGGCCTATGACACTTTCGCCCGCGTCGGCGGGCTCACCGCCGATCCGGCCTGAACCATGGTTCATCGGGCACGTGGGCGGACGACCCGGCCCCCGCTCGGGCAGCACTTCCTGCGCGACCGGCGCCTCCTGGCCCGCCAGATCGCTTACGCTGAGGTGCGGCAGGGCGACGCAGTGCTGGAAATCGGGCCCGGGCCCGGGATCCTTACCGAAGCCCTGCTGCAGGCGGGGGGACGGGTCATCGCCATCGAGAAGGACCTTCGTTTCCGCGACCCGCTGCTTGCCCTGCAGCAGCGCCATCCGAGCCTTGATCTGGTCTGGGGCGACGCGCTCGAGGTCGGATTCCCGGTGGTTGACAAGGTCGTCGCCAACCTGCCCTATGGCGCTGCCCTGCCCCTGACATACCGGATACTGCAACAGCGTTTCGACCGCGCCGTGCTCATGTACCAGCACCGCCTGGCAGAACGCATCTGTGCCGGCCCCGGCGAGCGCGGCTATTGCCGCCTGGGCATCGCTATCGGTCGCCTGGCCGAGACCCAGTTGCTGGAAACCGTGCCGCCTGAAGCCTTCTCACCGCCTCCAGCCGTAGACTCGGCGCTGGTGCTGCTGCGTCGCACGCGGCCCCGATTCGCCGTGCCCGACGAGGACTTCTTCCGCCAGATGCTCGAGGCGCTGTTTGTCCACCGCGAGTGCGAACTGGGGCAGGCGTTGTCCATGGCCGTGATTCCCGGGGTCGGGCCGGCAACCCAACAGGCTGTTCAGGCGCAGTTGCCCGGGCGCCTGCGGACCGCCGCCGTGTTCCGGGTGTCGCCCCGCGACTTCGGGCTGGTGTGTCGACTGTTGTGGCCGGCAGCGGGGGAGGGTCAGCCGGTCCACCGTGTCGGCGCTGCGACGCCACGGTCGGCCTCGGCGCGCTCGCGCTCGGGCCGACGCCCCGTGGCGCGGCGAGGCGGTCAGGCGCGGGCCAGGGGACCATCCGTCCGCAGCTCGTAACCCTCGCTGCGGGCGACGTACGTTGCGGCGGTGATATCGCCCGCCACGTTCAGGGTGGTGCGGCACATGTCCAGAATGCGGTCCACGCCCAGGATGATGGCGATCAGTTCGGGCGCGATGCCCAGGGTGGCCAGAATCGCCACGATGAATGGGATAGAGCCCGAAGGGACCCCGGCCGTGCCGATGCTGCCGAGCAGGGCGAAGTAGACCACCATCACCTGCTGGCCCAGGGTCAGGTCGACGCCGGCCAGCTGGGCCAGGAACAGCACCGTAACACCTTCGTACAGGGCGGTCCCGTTCTGGTTCGCCGTCGCCCCCACGGTGAGGACGAAGCTGTTGATGTGCGGCGGTACGCCAAGGTTCTCCTCGGACACGCGCAGTGCCGTGGGCAAGGTGGCGTTGGAGGACGAGGTGGAGAACGCCGTTACCATCGCCAGCCGGATGCGCCGAAAGAACACCCGCGGTGGGATCTTCGACAGCAGCGCCACGGACAGCGAATACACGCCGAACATGTGCAGGCACAGGCCGGCCAGTACCGTGGCCACGAACCAGGCCAGGGTGCCGACCAGGTCAAGGCCGAATTGCGCGGTGCTGTTGAACAGCAGACAGGCGACGGCATACGGCGCCAGGCGCATGATCATGTCGATGATGCGGACAGTCAAGCCGTACAGGCCCTGCAGGCCCCGCAGCAGGGCCGCGGTCGGTTCACCCGGGACCAGGGTTGCGGCGACCCCCAGGATCACCGCGAAGAACATCAGGTGCAGCATGTTGGGCGGGTCGCTGGCCAGGGCGGAAACCGGATTGGCCGGGACAATGGTCTTGACGACGGTCATCAACGGCGCCTCGGTCTGGCGGTGCGGTGCGGCGGCCTCGGCCACCCGTCGGGCGGCGTCCCCGCCAAAGCGCTCAGCCAGGCGCGCCGCCGTCGCCGCCGGCACGCGCCGACCCGGTTGCACCAAATTGGCCAGCCCCAGACCGATGCCGACCGAAACGGCCGAGATAGCCAGGGTGTAGGCCAACGACTTCAGGCCGATGCGGCCGAGACGCCGCACGTCGCCGATGCCGGCCACGCCCAGGACCAGCGAAGCCAACACCAGCGGCACCACCACCATCAGGATCAAGCGCAGGAACAGGGTTCCCACCGGACCCGTAACCTGGGTCACCACCCAGGTGACCGTCGGCGATTCACCTCCCAGCACGGCATTGGCGCTCAAGCCACTGACTACACCGGTCGTGAGCCCAAGCAGGATCCGGGTGTGCAGCGGCATGGGGGCGCGCTTCATGGCGGCTCCTGCAGGGCGGGGTCAGGGACGGCGCTAGTGCCGGCAATCAGATCGCCCGCGGCCGCGTCGTCAAGGGCTGCCGCGCTCCAGGCGACGGGTCGGCCGTCTCAGCCTCGCTGGATCCGGCGCTGCCGCCACTTGACCAGAGCCCATCCCATCTGCTTGTTCTCCGTTCCGGCGCCTGCTGGCCCGGGTCCCGGGCTGGTCTTCACCGAGGCAGGGCGCTGGCCGCAGCCAGCTGCTCCCGGTTCCCCGTGCAGGGAGTTCTCGAGAGGAGGCAACATGGCGGTCGGCAAACTGCCCACGCTGCATATCGGCGACCTCGAAGTCAATCCCCCGATCATCCAGGGCGGCATGGGCGTGCGCGTCTCGCGTGCCAGCCTTGCCGCCGCCGTTGCCAACCAGGGATGCGCCGGCGTTATCGCCACTGTCGGTCTGGGCCGCTTCGAGGATCATCCGGGGTCCCGTTACGTGGCCGTCAACGGGCAGGGACTGCAGGACGAAATCCGCCAGGCGCGCCAGCTGACCAAAGGCATCATTGGCGTCAACGTCATGGTGGCGCTCACCGACTACGATAACCTGGCCAAGGTGGCCGCCGCGGAGGGTGTCGAACTAATCATTTCGGGCGCGGGCCTGCCGCTCGATCTGCCCAGTTTCGTCGCCGGCACACCGACCAAGCTGATCCCCATCGTCTCCTCGGCCCGGGCCCTCAACGTCATCGCCCGCAAGTGGCAGCGCAGTTACGGGCGGCTGCCGGATGCGGTCGTAGTCGAAGGCGTGCGAGCGGGTGGCCACCTCGGTTTCAGCTTCGAGGAAGCGGCTGAGGGCACTGCGCCGGACTTGGACCAGATCCTGGTGGAGGTTATCGAGGCGGCGAGCAGTTACGAACGCCCGATACCGGTGGTGGCCGCGGGCGGCATCTTCGACGGTGCCGACATTGCCCGCGTGCTTCGCCTCGGTGCTGCCGGCGTGCAGATGGCGACGCGCTTCGTCTGCACGGACGAATGCGACGTCAGCCCGCGCTTCAAGCAGGCTTACCTGGACGCCCGGCCCGAAGACATTACCATCATCCGCAGCCCGGTTGGCCTGCCCGGTCGCGTGATCAACAACGACTTTGTCGAGCGCGTCAAACGGGGTGAGACCGTGCCCTTCCGCTGCACCTACAAGTGCCTCAAGACCTGCAACCCCAAGACCGTCCCCTACTGCATCGCCAAAGTCCTGGTCAACGCCGCCGAGGGCAATCTCGAGGAGGCCTTTGTCTTCTCGGGAGCCAATTCGTGGCGCATCAACAAGATCGTTCCCGTGGCCGAGTTGGTCGCCGAGTTGGTTGACGAGGCGGTTTTCCACCTCCAGCAGGATCCCGCGTGAAGCCCGCAGCCAACCCACCGGTGGTGGTCACCGGGATCGGCGTGATGAGTTCGGTGGGTTGCCGCACAGACGTCTTCTGGGACTCACTCGTTCAGGGTCGCTCCGGTATCCGCCGCATCCAGGCTTTCCCGCCTGACGGGCACCTGAGTCAGATCGCCTCGGAGGTGATCGGTTTCGATCCCGAGGCGTACATGCCGCGCAAGCAGGCTCGGCGCATGGCTCGAGTCTCGCAATTGGCCACCGCGGCTGCGGTGACGGCGGTACGCGATGCCGGCCTCGATCTGAACACCGTCGATCGACATCGCATCGGTTGCGTCATCGGTTCGGCTGCCGGCGACTATGCCATGCTGGAAGAGCAGCACCGCGGCTTCCTGGCCACCGGCCCGGGTTCGGTCAACCCTCTGGCGGTACCCAAGATCATCCCCAACATGCCGGCCTGCAACGCGGCCATGGTGCTGGGCCTGCACGGCCCGAACCTGGCGCCCTGCGCTGCCTGTGCCACTGGCGCAGCGGCGGTGGCCGTGGCCCTGGACCTGCTGCGACTGGGCCGTGCCGATGTTGTCCTGGCCGGTGGGGCCGAGTCTACCATCACCCCGCTCGTGGTCGATGCCTACGGCTGCATGGGCGTGCTGTCGCGCCGCAACAGCGCCCCGTCCGAGGCGAGTCGCCCCTTTGACGCGGGGCGGGACGGCTTCGTCATCGGCGAGGGCGCTGGGGTGATCGTGCTGGAGTCCCTTGAGCACGCCCAGGCCCGCCGGGCGCCGGTGCTCGCCGCGCTGGCAGGGGCCGGATTGACCAGTGATGCGTACAGTATTGCCGCCCCGTCGCCCAACGGGGAGTGGGCTGCAGCGGCTATGGAAGCGGCCCTGGCAGACGCTGGGGTGGCACCTGATCAAGTCGGGTACATCAATGCCCATGGCACGTCGACCGAAGCCAACGACCGCACCGAAGCCCTGGCCATCCATCGCGTGTTCAATGGCCGACGTGTCCCGGTCAGTTCGATCAAGTCAATGCTTGGCCACACCTTGGGTGCGGCCGGGGCCATCGAGGCTGCGGCCACGGTTCTGACGCTGCGGTATGGGGTCATGCCGCCGACGATCAACTATACCGCGCCCGATCCGCAGTGTGACCTAGATGTGGTTCCCAACCAGGCTCGGCCGGCCGCTCTTGAGGCCGCCATGTCCAATTCCTTCGGCTTCGGCGGCCAGAACGCCGCGCTGGTTTTCACCCGCGCCGGGTCCTGAGCGCCCCGGCTCAGCCGGTCGCCGCTGTCGAGGCGGGTAACCGTACCTGCAGAGCCACCACCGCGCTGAGGATCGCCAGCCCGGCTGCCCCCAGGAAGACGTACTCGAATCCGTACGCCATCCAGGTCAGACCCCCCAAGACCGGGATCGACATCGACACTGCGTGGTCCAGCGTTACGCCCAGCGACAGAGTGGCGGTCAAGTCTTCCTGGCGCTCGGCGATTTTCGTGACATAGGTCGTGCGCGCCATGCCGAACGAGAACAGCAGGTTGTCGAAGACAAAACAGACGCAGATGAGCGGCAGAACGAACTCGGTCGCGCCCAGCCGGTGCCCGAAGCCATAGCCCAGGCAGACCAGCACCAGGAGCAACCCCTCCAGGACCAGCAGGCGGCGCTCGCCGAAACGGTCGATGAGGCGGCCCAACAGCGGCTGCACACCGGTCCCCAGGATTGACGCGACGATGGCCAGCGCCGCGAAGGTCGAGGGCCCCTGGTGGAAGATGGTGATCAGAACCCAAGGAGCAAAGGTGATGAACACCTGCTTGCGGGCCCCGCTCAGCATCGACATCACGTAATAGACCCAATAGCGACGGCGCACCACCAGCTTGGCCCGCGGCCGCGCTTCGCCCACCGTGGGCGTGGAAAGGCGCAGCAGCAGCACGGCGCTGGCCATCATCAGCACGGCGCTGGCCAGGAAGGCTGCGTTGTAGCTGTGTGCGTTGGCGCCGAATCGGGCGAAGAGCCACCAGCCGGCGGCGGAGCCCAAGATCGACGCCACGGTAGTGATACTTCCGGTCACGCCCAGGATGGTGGCCTGCTGCCCCTGCCGGGCAAAGGAGAGCGTGATGGCCGAACGCATGGGCATCATCAGGTGCATGCCCAGCGACCAGCAGAACATGCACGCCACCATGGTGGCGTAACTAGACCCGGCCCAGGCCAGACCCGCGACCCCGAGCGCGGTTACTACTGTGGCAACCGCCGCGGTCCGGGCTTCGGGCAGGAAGAACAGCAGCCCCGAGGTAAAGGTGACCAGGAACCCGGGCAACTCGCGTGGGAACTCCAGCTTGCCGCGCTGATCCGCCCCCAGGGAGAAGGTGTCTCGCAGGTAGTTGTTAAAAGCCGGGTCGACCAGCGAGCCCGCCACCGTACCGATACACAGGGCAGTCACAAAACGACGCAGATCGACGGGCTGCCGACGCCAGCGGTCCAGGCTGTGGCGCAGCGCAGCGTTAGGGGCGGGCCAACCCGGCAAGTCAGGATCCTCGGCAAAGGGGCGTGGCGCGGCGTCAGAAACTGGCGCCGGAGAACTCCATGTCCAGCAGCTCGGTCGGCTGAAACAGCAGCGTGGCATAGCCCAACTGCTGCTGCATTGACGCCGCCTCCCGCTGGTAAGCCATCAGCGCGGCGCGGCTGGCCGTCGGCTGGTTGCGCTGCGGCCGCAGGCGCTCGCTTGACTGCTGCAGGCCTGCCCACGCGACGGCCAGGGCAGCGCGGCCGGTCGGGAGCAGACGGCTGCCGCAGAAGGGGCTGAGCGACCCGAGCACGCAGCTGTCCTGGGCGCTGAAGGCGGTCGCGAACTCGAACAGTTGCTGCTGGCAGGCCGAACCCGTATCCGGCGCGCAGGTGGTGTCCAGAGCGTCAAGCTGGTCGAGTATCTGCCGCGTGCCTACCAGGCAGAAACCGCCTTGCCGGTCGCAGGCCAGATCCAGGGGCGAGGGCCCCTGCGGATCGCCCGTGCCGATGGCCAGCAGCTCCCGGTACAGGCCCCGCGCGCAGGGGGTACAGGCAGCCTGGAGCACGTCTGACGGCACCGGGTCGCGCTCGGTCTCGGCCAGGATCTGCAGGGCGCTGGCGAACTCGGGGAAGCAGTACTCGCCGTCCTGCCGGGCGCACAGCCTGGCCATGGCCACCAGGCGGGCATCGGCGTTGGCCGGTGGCGTGACCCCCGACGTCACGGGCGACAGGCACTCCGACTCGCAGTAGCCGGCCAGCAGATCGGGCGTCGCGTCGCTGTCGCCCGACAGCAGAGAACCGAACTGCTGCTCGTTCTCGTCACAGGCGCTCGATCCCGCCGGCGGCACCTCCTGTGCCTCCAACGCTGCTAGCAGCAGGCACCCCGCAACGCCGATCGCCGCCGCGACCCACCTGGGGCCAGGAATGTGCATCGTTACGGCCGCCTCTCTGCGCCCGAAGACGAGGTGCTTCACTTCCCGGTAGCGCCGCCGACCGTCTGCGTCCATCGGCCCAACCCGTACAGCGCCCGGAACCGGGGCAGAGGCTGGAATATAGACCTGCGGGCGGACCCTTACAACGGTCGCGGCGGGCTGCGGCCAGACCCGGTGAAGGGCGGCCCTGAATGCTATATTCCCTACGCGCACTTGCCCCCCCACCCTAGCGCGGGAGTCCGCAGTGGCTCAGTCTGATCACGACCAGCGTCTGTGGTACAACACGCCTGCAGCCGAGTACATGGCCGGGCTGCCGATCGGTACCGGGCGCCTCGCGGCGATGGTCATCGGTACCACCCCCGAACGCGTGGCGCTCAACCACGAGTGGCTGTGGCGTGGTCCCGGGCGGCTGCGCGAACCGGCCTGCAGCGCCTCCCTTCTGCCCGAGGTCCGTCGACTACTGCTGGCCGGCGATTACGCCGGCGGGACCCGATTGGCCAATGAAGCCTTTGGCGGCCCGGGCGGCACCAGCGGACAACCCAACCGCGTGGACCCCTATCAACCCGCCGGCGACCTGCGGCTGACGCTCGCCCACGGCCAGGCCGAGGACTACCGCCGCGAACTCGACCTGCAGCGGGGCCTCGTGAGCGTCACCTACCGTGCCGACGGCAGCCGCTTCACCCGCGAATACTTGGCCGATCTGGCGCACGATCTGCTGTGGCTCCGGGTCTGCGCTGACCGACCCTTCGAGGGCCAGGTGTGGCTCGACCGCGTGCCTGACCCGGGTTGCTTCCTGCGGCGCGTGGCCGAACCCGATCGCCTGATCCTCGACGGCCAGTTCGATGGCGGCATCGGCTTCCGCGCCGAAGCCCGGGTCCGCGTTCGCGGCGGCCGGCTCCGCGCGGCGGACACGCGCCTGGAATTCGAGGGCGTCAGCGAGATCTTGGTAGCCGTGGACGTGGGCACCTCGGCCAGGGCCCAAGCGCCCGCCGCGGAGTGCTTCGCCCGCGGCTGGCCCGAGGGCGACTGGGCGGCGCTGCTGCGCCAGCACCTGGCTGAGTACGCCCGGTTCTACCGCGGCCTGGAGTTGGACGTCGAGGGGCCTGATCTGGCGGCTTGGCCGACGGACCAGCGCCTGGCGGCGGTTCGCCGGGGCGATCCCGATCCCGCCCTGCCGGTGCTCTACTTTAACTACGGCCGTTACCTGCTGGTTGCCTCCACGGCCACGGCAACCCTGCCGCCAAACCTGCAGGGGAAGTGGAACGAAGACCTGGATCCTCCCTGGCAGGCTGACTACCACCACGATGTCAACCTGCAGATGAATTACTGGCCGGCCGAAGCGGGCCACCTGCAGTACACCACCGAGGCGCTGTTCCAGCATCTGGAGCGCTTCGTTCCCCACGCGCGCAAGGCCGCGCGCGACGTGTACGGCTGCGACGGCATCTGGTTCCCCATCCAGACCGACCCGTGGGGTCGCAGTACTCCCGAGGCGTTCGGCTGGGCCGTGTGGATCGGGGCCGCGCCATGGCTAGCCCAGCACCTGTGGTGGCACTACGAGTACAGCCAGGATGTTGACTTCCTGCGGCGGCGTGCCTACCCCTTCTTCAAGGAGGTGGCTGCCTTCTACGAGAGTTATCTGGTCGCCGACGCCGACGGTTTCCTGCAGGTGGTGCCCTCGCAGTCGCCGGAGAATCGCTTTGCGGGGGGTGGCGACCTGCCCGTGACCCTGGGCGTGTCAGCCGCCATGGACGTGCAGCTGGCGCAGGAGCTGCTCGAACACGCGGTGGCGGCCGCCGAAGTCTTGGGCGTCGACCTGGACCGTCGGGTGCGCTGGCGGCAGATGCTGCAGCACCTGCCGCCGCTGCGGGTGGGCCAGCACGGCCAACTGCAGGAGTGGAACGAGGACTTCGCCGAAGTCGAACCAGGACACCGGCACTACTCCCATCTCTACGGACTCTATCCCGGCGACCTCTTCGACCCCGAGCGTACTCCAGAGCTGTGGGCTGCGGCGCGCGTCTCGTTGGCCCGCCGACTGGCTCACGCCGGCGGCCACACCGGCTGGAGTCGGGCCTGGACGGCGTGTTTCTTCGCCCGTCTGGGCGAGCCCGAACCGGCCTGGGAACACCTGCTGCACCTGATCACTGACTTTGCCACTGACAGTCTGCTCGATTTGCACCCGCCGCGCATTTTCCAGATCGACGGCAACTTCGGCGGTGTGGCCGCGGTACTTGAGATGCTGCTGCAGAGCTACCGCAGCGAGCTGGAGTTCCTGCCGGCGCTGCCGCCGGCGTGGGCCAGCGGCACGTGTCGCGGATTGCGGGCGCGGGGGGGGTTCACCGTGGATCTGTCCTGGAGTGACGGTCGGCTGCGACGAGCCGAGATTCGCGCCAGTACAGCTCGCGAGTGCGTCGTGCGCCAGGCCGTCGGTCGCTATCAGGTGGTCGACGCCAACGGCCGGATCATCGCCGCCCGGGTGGACGGGCACCGCCTTCGTTTCGCGGCCGAGCCCGGCCGGGTGTACGCCATCGTCCCGGCGGGCGCCTGATCCACCGGCGGGTGTGGGGCCGCGGCCAAGAGGGAGCCGCGACCCCGCACCGGGCCGCCGTGGCCTAGCCCGACCTCAGCGAAGGCAGTACAGATGCACCCCCCAGGGCTCGAAGGTGTCGCTGAAAGCCCCCTGTTGCACGCTCACGCCGCGGTTCTCGCCCAGGACCTCCGCCGTGGTGTGACGGGACCCGGTCAGCGCCACGGTGGCGGCGGTGGCCGTGCCGCGCAGTGACACCACGAAGATATACGTGGCCCCATCGTACTGCTTGGTCATGGCCGCCAGAGGCACGGAGGCATCGGCCGGCGTGACCGTGGCCCCATCAGCAACGGTGGGTGAGTTGAGCACGGGAGCCAGGGCGTGGATCTGGCTGTTGATGGCCGTCACCTCTGCCAGCATGGCCGGGTCGTCCAGCAGCGCGTGCTCGTTGAACTTCGGGTACCACTCGTGGACAAAGTAGACCAGGCCGGTGGAGCCGTGGATAAGTGACATCCACACCTCGGCGCGCACCTGTTTGGGAGTCGCCTGCCGATCGGCGGCGTAGATCCGGCCCACCTCGATGCAGTTCCATACCGGTTGGTCGGCCGCAGCCCACTGACGCAGGCGCTGCACGCCCCGGGCCACGTACCACAGATTCGCGGCTATCTGGGGGTACTCGGACGCGGCCGGGTAGATGTCGAAGGACACGATATCCGCGGCGCGGGCGTAGGCCGGGTAGTCCTCCGGGTGGCCGGTGCGCACCCCGCGGCCGACGTACTCATCCCAGGCCACCCCCTGGCCCAGATTGAGCAGCGTGGGGCGTGAGGGATCGGCGGCCTTGATGCGCTGGTACTGGGCCACCACCGTGTCCGGCACGATGGGTGGGCCCCATCCTTTGTTGTCCGGCAGGGCCTGGGCATTGTCCGGTTCGTCGCCGCGCATCCAACCGACGATGACCGGGTCGGCCAGGTGGCGCAGGCCCACCGAGTTCTGGTCGCAGATGACCTGCATGCCGGCCGCGGCGAGCGCGCTGAGCTGGCTCTCCGTGGGGCCATCCCACAGACCGACGTAGAGGTTGATGCCGGCGTCGCGGTACCGGGCGGCGTTGGCGGGGTCCTGTAGCCATACGGCGATCGGGAAGTAGTCCGTACCCGTCGGCGGGCCGTGCTGCCAGCGGTCATACATGGTTGTGCCCCCCTCGGGCGCGGCAGGGTTGTGGGAGTCCGAGGCGCAGGCCCCGGCGATCAGCGCCAGGCACCCGATGGCGATCAGGGTCGGCTTCATCCCGCCTCCGTGGGCCCGGCTCTGGGGCCCGATCATGTGCCGGGTTGTTGGGCCCCGGCCGATGCCCTATTCTCTGCACCGCTCCGGACCGGCGGGTCACTGGCGGCGGAGCGCAGCACATTGTACTGGCAACCGGTGACGTTTGGCAACCGGGCGCTGCAGCCCCGGGGGGAGGCAGGCATGGCCGCCGCAGACGAACCGCTGTACCGGGACCCGGACCAGCCGCTGGCGGCCCGGGTCGACGACCTGCTCGCGCGCCTGACCGCCGCTGAGAAGGTGGCGCAGATGGTCCACACCGCGCCCGCGGTACCGCGCCTCGGGATCCCCGCGTACAACTGGTGGAACGAGTGCCTCCACGGGGTCGGCAGGGCGGGCCTGGCCACGGTGTTTCCGCAGGCCATCGGCATGGCCGCCTCCTTTGACCCACCGCTGCTGGAGCGCGTCGCCTGGGCGATCTCCGATGAAGCCCGGGCCAAGTACCACCAGGCCCTGCGCCAGGACCACCGTGGCTGGTATTTCGGTCTGACCTTCTGGTCCCCCAACATCAACATCTTCCGCGATCCTCGCTGGGGGCGGGGCCAGGAGACCTACGGCGAAGACCCCTATCTGACCGCTCGTCTCGGGGTCGCCTTTGTGCGCGGTTTGCAGGGATCGGACGGCCGCTATCTGAAGGTCGTGGCCACGCCCAAGCACTATGCCGTGCACAGCGGCCCGGAACCCGAGCGGCACCATTTCGATGCCCGCGTCAGTCAGCGTGACCTGCACGAGACCTACCTGCCGGCGTTCAAGGCCTGCGTCCAGGAGGCGGGGGCGGCTTCGGTCATGGGCGCGTACAATCGCACCAACGGTGAACCCTGCTGCGCCAGCCCGACGCTGCTCGACGGCATCCTGCGGCACACCTGGGGGTTCGCCGGGTACGTGGTGTCCGACTGCGGCGCCATCGACGACATCCACCTGCGTCATGGCGTTACGTCGTCGGCCGCCGAATCGGCAGCTCTGGCCGTGCGCCACGGCTGCGACCTCAACTGCGGGCAGACGTACGAGGCGCTGTTGATGGCGCTTGACGACGGGCTGATCGCCGAGGCTGAGATCGATGCTTGCTGTCGCCGGCTGTTCACCGCGCGCTTCCGACTGGGCATGTTCGACCCCGACGAGCGCGTCCCCTATGCCGACATTCCGGCCAGCCGCGTGGACTGTGCCGAGCACCGGCAGCTGAACCTGCAGATGGCCCATGAGTCCATCGTGCTGCTCAAGAACGAAGGTTCGCTGTTGCCGTTGAGCCGGCAGCTGCGCTCGGTGGCCGTGATCGGGCCCACGGCGGCCTCCGTGCGGGTGCTGCTGGGCAACTACAACGGCTTCCCGTCGCGGCCCGTGACCCTGTTTGACGGCGTGGTCGCCGCCGTCTCGCCGGGCACGCAGGTGACCTACGCCGAGGGCTGCTCGGTGCGCGCCGATGACCGGCGCGGTTTTGCCGAGGCGTTGCGCGTCGCCGAAGCCGCCGAGGTAGTCATCGCCTGCTTCGGGTACTCGCCGGAACTGGAAGGCGAGGAGGGCGACGTCCCGGCCTCCCACGGCACCGGAGACCGCCCTGCCATTGGCCTGCCCGGGATGCAGGAAGAACTGCTGCTGAGCTTGCAGGCAACCGGCAAACCGGTGGTCTTGGTGCTGACCGGCGGGTCACCGATCGCCTTCCCGACTGTCGCCGCCCGATTGCCGGCCATCCTCATGGCCTGGTACCCGGGTGCTGACGGTGGCACTGCCGTCGCCGACCTGCTGTTCGGTGCCGTCAGCCCGTCCGGCCGATTGCCCGTCACTTTCGTCACCTCCGTCGATCAGTTGCCACCCTTCGGCGACTACCGGATGCAGGGACGTACCTACCGCTTCCTGGATCAGGCGCCCCTGTTCCGCTTTGGGTATGGCCTGAGCTACACCACCTTCACCTACGAGGATCTCTGCATAGCCCCGGCGCGCGCCACGCCGGAGCAGCCGATCGACGTGTCCGTGCGGGTCCGGAACACGGGTCCGGTGGCTGGGGACGAAGTGGTCCAGCTCTACGTCGCCGACCGGGTCGCCTCGGTGCCCGTGCCCCGGCACCACCTCGAGGGCGTCCAGCGCGTGCACCTGCAGCCGGGCCAGGCGCGTCAGCTCAAGTTCGTGCTGACTCCGGCCCAGCTGGCTGCCTATGACGACCAGGGGCGCCCTTTCGTCGAACCCGGCGAGTTCGTCGTCGCCGTGGGTGGCGGTCAACCCGATGATCCGGTGGCGGGTGCGGTGCAGCAGTCCTTGTGGATCTCGTGAACGGGTCCGCGCTGGCCGAGGACCGCGGAGGCGGCCACGGCGACGCGGCGTCAACAGGAGACGTGGCTATGAAGACCATGGGAGCCCCGGTGCCGTCGGGGGCGGTGCAGCTGTTCAATGGTCGTGATGTCAGCAACTGGACCACCCGCGACGGCCAGACCGCCGGTTGGCGCGTCGACGACGGCGTGTTGCACGTGGTGCCGGGGACGGGCGACATCATGACCCGTGAGCGCCTGACTGATTTTGTGCTCCATCTGGAGTTCCGTTGCCCCGATATGCCGGAGGCCACGGGCCAGGCAAAGGGCAACAGCGGGGTGTTCCTGCAGGGGCGATACGAGATCCAGGTCCTCGACTCGTACGGCTGGGCCGTGCCCGGCTTGGGCGACTGCGGGGCCGTCTACAACCAGTTTGCGCCGCTGGTCAACGCTTGCCTCCCGGCCATGAACTGGCAGACCTATGACGTCGCCTTCCGCGCCCCTCGCGGCGATGAGCCCGGACCCCGCCTGACCGTGCTGCACAACGGCCGGGTCATCCACAACAACATCCAGTTGCCGGGGGTCACGGGGGCGGCCATCGACGAGGAATTGGCCGCCCCGGGCCCACTGCTGCTGCAGGACCACGGCAACCTGGTCTGCTACCGCAACATCTGGGCCCTGCCCCTGCCGCTGGTCGGCTCGACCACCTACGCCCCCGCCTGAAAGGAACTGCCGTGATCATCGATGACCTGCGGTGCGCCCCCTGGTATTACGGCTTGGGTCCGCGGCTGGCCGCTGGGCTGCGTTATCTGGCTGAGACGGATTTCACCAGCGTGGCTCCGGGGCGGTACGAGATTCAGGGCCAGGACCTTTTCGCCCTGGTCCAGGAATACGACACCAAGCCGCGCGACCAGGGTGCCTGGGAGGCCCATCGCGCCTACATCGACATCCAGTACGTAGTAACCGGTACCGAGTTGATGGGCTACGCCTGCATCGACCGCCTGCAGGCCGGTGCCTACGATTCCGAGCGTGACTTCCTCAAGCTGGACGGCGACGGCGACTTCGCCTTGTTGCGGGCCGGCACCTTCATGGTCCTGGCACCCCAGGACGCCCATATGCCCGGTGTGGCCCTGGCGGCCCCGACGCGGGTCCGGAAGGTTGTCGTCAAGGTTCGCGGATGAGACCGTCCACATCGCCACCGGCTCCGGCCCGCAGTGGTTCGCTGCTGCGCATCCTTGGCGTCGGCTTCGGGGTGGCGGTTACCATCGGCGCCACCATCGGCGGCAGCATTCTGATCACGCCGGCGCAGGTGGCGGCGCAACTGCCGGACCCCTGGCTGTACCTGTCCGTGTGGGTCGCCGGTGGTCTGTACGCGCTGGTCTGCGCCGGCTCTTTTGCCGAATTGGCGACCCGCCTGCCGCGTTCCGGGGGACTCTACGTCTTCGCCCACCGGGCACTGGGGGACTACGCCGGTTTCGTCGTCGGCTGGATGGACTGGCTGCAGAGCTGCGGCACCATTGGGACCGCTGCTCTGCTGGCCGGCAGCGTCTCGGCCGGGCTATTCGCCCTGTCGGCGCCGGGCGCTGCGCGGGTGTCGCTGGCTCTGGTGGTCTTGTTCGGGATGCTGCAGTGGGCCGGTATCCGCTGGGGCAGCCGCGCGCAGGGCCTGGCCAGTCTGCTAAAGGTCGCGGCCGTGTTTGGCCTTGGGGCCGCGGCCTTCACGCTCGGCGGCGACGTGCCCGGCGCCGCGGCCGCTCCCGGGGCGGTCCCCGCAGGCATGGGGTTACTGACTGCCCTGATCGCGTCGTTCCAAGTGGTTATCTACGTGTATGACGGGTACTACGGCTCGGTGTACTTCGGCGAGGAGGTGCGCCGCCCCGAGCGAGATCTGCCGCGATCCATCTACGGCAGCGTGTTCCTGACCATCGGCCTGTACCTGTTCGTGAACCTCGGCTACCTGTATGTAATGCCACTGGCGCAGATGGCTGGCGAGGCGTCGGTGGGCGGGGCGGCCGCGCGTGTGCTGTTTGGCGCTGCGGGCGAGACCGTCATCGGCATCATGACGCTGGTCATCTTTCTGGGCACGCTCAACGCCTACTTCCTGAGCGGTCCACGCATCTTGCTGGCCATGAGCCGCGATGGCCTGTTCTCGCGCCGAGCCACGCAGGTAAACGCCTCGGGCACGCCCACCGTCACCCTGGCCATGTGCCTGGTCGCGTCGTTGCTGTTCGTGCTCAGCGGCACCTTCCAGAAGGCCATTGCCATCCTGACCTTCCTGATTGTCGCCAACTACGTCGTTACCTTCCTTGCCGTTTTCGTCCTGCGGCGTCGCGCGCCCGAAGAACCGCCGCCGCACCCGGCCTGGGGTTATCCGTGGACCACGGGTCTGGCGCTGATCAGCGGTGTGGCGTTCCTGGTGGCGGCCGTGGCCGGCGATACCACCAACAGCCTGTACGCCCTCGGCGCGTTGGCGGCCAGTTACCCGGCGTTCCGGCTCGTGCGGCGGCTGTCGGCCCCGGCGCCCTTGGCCTGAGGCGACGCTTGGCCGGCGCTGCCCCATGCGGGGGCCGATGGACGCCGTTGCATGGGCCGCTGTGGCGGCCGCAGCGGCTGTCGGCCGCGCTGCCATCGACCTGGCGCCGGACCTGGCGCCGGCAGCCCGATGGCGGGGCTGGAGGCGTGCCCGGGCTCAGCCCTGGGGAGCGTTTAGGGCGCGGAGCTCGTCGTCGCCGGCAACCTTGATCATGGCGTGCTGCAGGCCGCCATCCACCACGATGTCAGCGCCGGTAGTGTACCCGCTGACCCGGTCGGAGAGCAGCAAGGCCACGGCGGAACCGATCTGTTCTACCTCGCCATAGCGCTGCAGCGGAATGTAGCGGTCGCGGAACTGCTCGACGCGGTCCCGGTCCAGACGGTCCCAACCCGTCAGGCGGGTCACGAAGTGCCCGGGTGTCACCATGTTGACGCGGATGCCGTGGGGAGCCAGCTCAACGCACAGGCTCTGCATCAAGGCGTTCAAGCCCAGTTTGGAGACTCGGTACGCGGCCTCGCCGAACCCGGTCGTCAGTTTGGCGGTGGAGCTGATCAATACGATGTTGCCGGCCCGGCGTCGTACCATGTGCCGCGCCGCCGTCCGGCAGGCCCACATGGCGGCGCTCAAGTTGGTGTTGAGGGTGTCATTCCACGCCTTGGACGTGACCCGAGTGACCGGTTCGTGCCAGGCCCAGGCGGCGTTGTTGACGTAGCTGTCCAGGCCACCGAAGCACTCGGCCGCCCTGTCAACCATGGCGACGGCTTGCTCTTCGTCGCTGACATCGGCCGCAATAGCCTCGATCCGCGTGCCCAGCCGGCGTAGCGTGGCGATCGCCTCGGCGTCCGGCGAGCGGCTGGCAATGGCCAGGTCCATGCCTTCGCCAGCCAGGACTGTCGCGATGCCCAGCCCGATGCCGCTGGCGCCGCCCGTGATCAGGGCGCTCTTGCCGCGCAAGCTTAGTTCCATCGCCGGTCTCCCTGGTGCGTCTGCCGCACCGTGACAGGTTGTCGCGCCGACGCAGGCCCGCCCCCACCAGCCGGCGCGCGGCCCCTCTCAGCCGGTGGCCACCAGCACCAGACCGCCCAGCACGATCGCCACGCCCAGGGCCTTGGGGCGGTACGCGGGTTCGCGTAGCACCACCACGCCGAACACGGCGCCCAATGGAATGCTCAGCTGCCGGAAGGCCACCACATAGCTGACGTGAGTGACGAAAGCCATGGCAGTCAATACCAGCGAGTAGGTCAGGTAGATCATCCCTCCCGCCAGGCACGCACCCTTGATGTCATTGGCCAGGTAGCGGCGCAGACGCTGCCGGGCGGCGGGCCGGCAGGCGCTGAGGGCGAACAAGCAGACGCTGGTGGACATGCCCTCCATCCAGGCGTAGACCAGTGTCACCCCGGTCACCCCGACGGCGGCGCGTGCGGGCGTGTCCCGCAGCAGGCGCAGTGCCAGATCGTCGACCAGTGAGTAGCCTGCCGTCCCTACGGCGGCCACCAGCGCGAAGGCGCAGGTCGGGTTGGCGTAGGTGCGCCACCGCAGGTCGCCCAGGTGGTGCATGGGCACCAGCGCACACCCGCAGACCACCAGCAGCATGCCGGCGATACAGGCGCCGCTTACGGGGCTGCCACGGCCCGCAAGGAAACTGGCTGCCGTCACCATCAGCACCGGCGACGAACGGGCCAGCGGATAGGCCACCGAGATGTCCCCGGCGCGGTAGGCGCGCGCCAGGCCCCCGTAATAGGTGGCTTGGAACACGCCCGTCAGGGCCAGCAGCCCGAGCAAAGGCAAGGTACGCTGCTGCAGCACGACCCGATAAACGAGCACCACCGGCGAGAGCAGCGCCACGCCGGCCAGGTTGGCCAGCAGGAAGTACCCCGAGGCGGGTTGCCGGCGTTTGCTCAGCAGGTTCCAGGTGGCGTGCAGGATGGCCGACACCACGATCAGGGCGATGGCAATCGGGCTCATGGGCCGGCTGCGGTCCGGTCATTCACGGTCACAACACGACCCAGACGCCCACCATGCAGCAGGCCACTCCCAAACCCGCGGCGGGTGTGAGGCGTTCGTGCAGGAAGGCCATCCCCAGGGCGACTCCGAACAGCGGCGCGCTGGAGGTCAGGGTCACGGCCTTGGCCACGCCCATATGGCCCAGGGCGTAGAGAAACAGGTAGGCCCCCACGCCCATGCCCAGGATGCCCGTGAGGCTGACGATGAGGAAGGAACGGCGGTCGTAGGTTCCCAGCCCCTGGCGGCCCTGCGGCAGCACGCGCAGCGCGTAGAGCAGCGCGGCGACCATCGTCATGCGGGCAGCATTGGCCTGCAGCAGCGACAGGTGGGCAATGGCCGGTTTGAGCAGAACCGAGGCCAGGCCCCAGAACACCGCCGCTCCCAGGGCCAGGGCCAAACCTCGTTGCAGGTGCTGCGGCGAGGCCGCCAGGGTGGCCGACCGGCGGTCGCCGGAGCGCGACATGAGCACGACACCGGCGACTACCAGCACGCTGCCCACGGCCAACGACCAGCCCGGCGGCCGCCCCAGCAGCAGCCACTCCCACACCAGGGTGGTCAGTGGGAAAACGCCGGCCAGGGCCATGGTCAGGCTCAGGCCAATCTGCTTGATGGCGATGAGATAGAGCGTGTCGCCGACACCGATACCGGCCATCACCGAAGCCAGCAACAGCCCCCATTCGCCCCAGGGTACTCGGCCCAGTTCGGTCAGGGAGTCGCTGAAGGGCAGCAGCAGCCAAAACATCAGCGCCGCCACCGCGCAGCGCACCACCGTGACACTGGTCGGCGGAATACGGTCGGCCTGGGCGCGCAACAGCATGCCGTTGACGGCCCACAGCAGGGCGCACAGCAGGGCCGCCAGTTCGCCGGTCGAGACCGGCGAACTCACCGTCGGGCGTGATGGGACTCGGCAGGGGCCTGATAGACCACCGACAGGTGGGGCGTCTCGAGGCGCTGGTGCCCGTGCGCGCGCGACTGCAGGCAGCTCTCCAGCATGCCGCTGACGATGAGCGTGCGTTCGGCAGGGAAAGGCGCCGAACCGGTCTGGAACATCTCGACGATCTTGGCTACCAGGCAAGCCGAGTACGTGACGTTGGGCACCGGCGTCAGGAAGAACTGGGTCGACACGGGTTCTGCCTGGCCCGTCAGGCGGCAGGCGAAGCAGAAGTCGCGTACCGCGCCGTTGAGCATCAACAGCGTGGCCCGCAGCCCGTCGTTGTACTCGATCAAATATGCAGCTGGCTTCTCCACCAAGCGCGGCAGTTCGCCGTTGCCCAGCATGTCCTGCGTGCGGCCGTCCTCCAGCGTCAGGCCGCAGGGTGAGTCGCTGCGCGACAGCGCCGCTTCCAACAGCGCGCGCGACCAGCGACCGGCATCCAGCGCCCGCCAGACATCGTCGCCGTCGAGCAACTGCACAGCTTTGATGCCCGTCTCACCGCCCCGCCGACGCTCCACCATGCACTGCATGGCCTCCAGCGCATGGTAGTCCATCGGGTCCGAACCGCCGCAGCCCACCATGACCGCCTCTTCCACAGGCGCGCCGAGCGGCAGCTCCACATCGGGCAGGCGCCAGGTAACCGGCAGCGACGAACCCGCCAGGATGGGGAAGCCCAGGCGGTGACCATCGTCGACCATTTCACGGGCCTTGGCGAAGCTGTACGAAAGGTGTTTGTCGTTGTACACCGGCACACTGCGGCCGTCCGCTTCGAACACCTTCACGCATTCTTTGAAGAACTCATAGCGTGGGTAGAGGATCTGGCCCAGCTCGTTGGTCGGATAGTCGCCGTGCTCGCCGATGATGAGCACGGCGTCCACTGCCAGACGGTCGCCGCCACAGCGCAGGGCTGCGGCGATGGTGGGGTAGACGCAGAAGCCGAATTCGCGGGCACGGTCCTCGCTCTGGTCGCCCATGGGCCGCTGGTCCACGAACAGCGACACGACCTTCATATTCGGGCGCTGCCACCGGCCTTCGTACGGGTAACCCACCATGAAGCGGTCGGCGAAGTGCTGGGCGTGGGACAGGTACTTGTAGATGGTGGCGATCACGGCAATGCGCTGGGGCGCTTGGGTGCTCATGGCTGGCCTGCTCGGCGGCAAAGGGTGGGCGGCGACCGGGGTGCCGGGACGGACGGACGGGTTCCGGGCCTCTGCGTGCCGCGCCGCGGCGGCATCACGGGACGGCCTGACGGCGCCCGGTACAGGGTTTCACGTTCTCCAGAAGGTCGATTCCGAGGTGGCCTGATAGGCCACCGCCAGGTGGGGCGTGTCGAGCCGGGCCTGGTCCTGGTGCAGGCTGTCGACCCCGGCGATCACCAGCCCGGAGGTGAGCAAGGTGCGTTCGACCGGATACGTCGCGCGGCCGGTGAGGAACATCAACTCGACGTTGTTGACCAGCGGGCTGAAGAAGTTCGCCAGTGTCGTCCGCGCCGGCGGCATGGGCAGGTACATCTGGGTCGACAGGGGCTCGTCCTGGTCGGCTAGGGTGGCCGCGAAATTGAAGTCCTGCACTAGGCCATTCATCATGATCATGGTCGACAGAAGCCCGTCCCGATGCTCGTACTGGTAAGCGATGGGATCGGTGACGATTTGGCGCATCTCGTCTTCGTTCGGGAACACGTCGTTGAACCCGGCGCGGGCCGGATGCAGCGTGTGCGAGCGACACAGACAGGCCTCGAACAGCTCGCGCGACCAGCGTCGCTGATGGTGGGCGGCCCAGAAACGATCGCCGCGGAAAGCCTGGAACCAGCGGACGCCGCTCTCGCCCCCGGCGCGTCGCTCGACCATGCACTGCAGGGTCTCCAGGGCGTGGTAGTCGTAGCTGTCCACGCCGCCGTAGCCAACGCACATGGCTTCAGTGACGCGGGCCCCCAAGGGCATGTCGATCTGCGGCGTGCGCCAGGTTACCGGCAGCGACGACCCGGCCATGAACGCGAAGCCCAGTTCCCTGGCTGTGTCGCACATTTCCTGGCACCACTCCCATTTCCACGACAGGTGCTTGTCGTTGAACACCGGGACTGCCCGGCCGCTCTGGCGGAATACGGAGACGATCTGCCGGAACATCTCGTACCGCGGGTACAGCGCCTGTCCCTTCTCGTTGCGGCCGTACTGCCCATGCTCGGCGATCAGCAGCACACCGTCGACGGCCAGCGACGAGCCGCCCAGCGTCAGTGTATCGGCGATCGTCGGGTAGATTCGCAGCGGCGGAAAGCGACGCTCGCGGTCGCGGCTGAGGTCGTTCTCCCCGACCTGGTCAACGTACATCGACACCAGATCCATCGCCGGCCGGTGGTGGCGGCCATTCCAGCCGTAGCCCTCCAGGAAGCGATCGACGATGTGCTGCGCGTGGGCATAGGGGTGGTACGTCGTTACCACCGCCGCGATCTTCGGGCGTCTGGCCATGGCGTCGGGTCCTCTGGGATGGACGGGGACGGCGGCCTGTTCGGGACGAGGACCCGACGGCCACCGGCGGCGGCAAAGCTATGGCAGGAGGCGCAAACGTGAAAGTGCCGGCTCCGCGCAAGGTCGGCGCGTCGGGCTACAGACCCAACTCCGCGGCTACTCCGCGCCTGGCCGCGATCACCTCGGCCATCCGCTCCGCCGGCGCGATTCCGAGCGTCGGCGTCAGGCTACCGGCCAGATTCGACGGCGACCGCCGGCGTGGCCTCGATCGCCGCGGCCGTCGGCCTCGCCCGCGCGACTCCGAGCCGGCGCGCCGGGTTACAGGCCCAACTCTGCGGCTACTCCGCGCATGGCCTCGATCACCTCGGCCGTCAACTCGTCCAACTCGACTCCGAGCCGGGCGGCCCCGCGTTCGACCACGGTTCGATCGACACCGGCGGCGAAACTGGCCTGACGCCATTTCTTGCGAACTGATTTCACTTCCAGGTCAACGACGCTCCGTGACGGACGGACGAGGGCGCAGGCAGCAACAAACCCCGTCAATTCGTCGATGGCATACAGCGTTTGCTCCAGCGCCGACTGGGGTTCCACATCGGTGCAGATCCCCCACCCGTGGGCCAAAGTGGCGCGCACCCAGGTCTCGGGCCAGTCGGCGGCGCGCAGGATCTCCGCTGTCTTGTGGCAGTGCTGGTCGGGGAACTGCTCATAGTCGAGATCGTGTACCAGGCCGATCAGCCCCCAGGTCTCCTCGTCCTCGCCATGGCGCCGGGCGAAGTGCCGCATGGTGGCCTCGACCGCGCGGGCATGGGCCAGCAGCGAGGGGTTGGCGTTGTAGCGGTGCAACAGGTCGAGGGCCTCGGCCCGGGTCGGGACGCGGTCAGCCATGGACTCCTCCGTGGTAGGATCGGGGCGCGGCCAACGGCGCCGCGGGTGGGCGCGGGGCGGTGCGGTCACGCCTTCCTGCAGCCGATCTAGTATCCCATCGGCGCGTTCGCGTCAACCCATGGGGGCCAGCCGTAGCGTACCCGTGCCCGGGCCGACTTGTGGGTCGGGCGCGCGCCGGTTATTTTGACTGGTTCACACCCTTGGCTGGACCGCCACCGGGCGGTGTCGGCCAACCTCACGGGCCTCCCGGCCCGGCGCGCTGATCGGCTCTGGCGGCGGCCCGGCCGGGCCGACGGCAGAGGAGACCGAGTTGGCGACCCTGCACAACCCCTATGGCGAGTTGACCGGCGGCCGATGGTTGCTCGGTAATCTGCACACCCACACCACGCGAAGTGATGGGCAGCGGGATCCGCAGGCTGTAATTGCCGACTACGCCGAGCGGGGCCACGGCTTCCTGATGCTTTCCGACCACGACTGCTGGTTCGGTGACGCTGAATTGGCCGCGCTTGAACCAATGGGCATGATCTTGGTCCCGGGCACCGAGATCACCGCCCACGGACCCCATATGCTCCACGTGGGCGCGCCCGGACCCGTGGCCCCGCACGCCGACCGACAGCAGGTGGTCAACGATATTGCCGCCACCGGTGGTTTCGCCGTCTTCAACCACCCGAACTGGTTCGCCGACTTCGATCACTGCCCGCAGAGCCTGCTGAGCGAGGTCCAGGGCTATCTTGGGCTGGAGATCTATAACGGGGTGATTTCTCGTCTTCCGGGCAGCCCGTATGCCACTAACAGGTGGGACATGCTGCTGACGCGGGGCCGTCGCCTGTGGGGATTTGCCAACGACGACAGCCATGCGGCTCAGTTCGATGTGGGCCTAGGCTGGAACGTGGCTTACGTCACCGACGAAACGGCCGCCGGGGTCACCCGGGCGCTGCGTGAAGGTCGTTTCTACGCCTCCACCGGCGTCGAGATCACCGATATCGAAACCGACGGCTTGTCGCTGAGGATCGAGACCGCCAACGCCGCCCGCGTAGTGGCACTGCGCGAAGGGGCGCAGCGTCTGGCTCAGGTGGACGCGCCGTCGCTCGAGGTCGAGGTGCCCGCCGACGCCCGTTACGTGCGTTTCGAGTGCTGGGGCTGCGGTGAGGCGTTTGCCTGGACGCAGCCGTTTTTCGTCGTGCCTTGACCCCCACACCCCAGGCCAGTCTGTCGGCACGTATCCGCCACGTTCCACTTCAGGAGTAGCGCATGAGCGCAGTGTGGTCTACGGCATCGGGGGACCAGCAGGAGCGCAACCAGGCCCTGATCGGTTCCTGCCGCTACCTGGGTCGACGCCAGGAGTCGCGCGTTCTGCCCTTGTCGATCAACGTGCGAACCACCCCTGACCTGGGGCCGGCTGAGTTGGATGCCCTCGAGGGGTTGCAGATCGAGGCGGCGGAGATCGCGGTGCGTTCGGTGGCGGAATTGGGCCGGTTGGGCGAGGCCGATCACTTGGGCGGGGGGCTCGAACTGATTCCGGCCCTGCTGCTGACCCTGGCGGTGACGGACTACGAGCGTGTTGCCTACACCATTGAGCACGCCCACACCAGCGTGGGGTATTTCGCCGCGTTGGCGGCGTTGGGCTATGTGGACCGTCGCGATGTCATCGCCGGTTTCCGCCGCGGTCTCGACTTGCCCGGGCACGTCTCGTGGCTGCCCGGAGGCACGCAGTTGAGCGGCGGCCGCCTTGGGGTCATGGTACCGGTCGCCGTGGGCCAGGCTCTGGGCAAGCGCGCCGATCACGGGAGCGAGGCCTGGGTGATCTGCCACTGTGGCGATGCCGGGTGGATCTCGGGCCAGGCGCTCAACGGTTTCAACATTGCCGATCTGCACCGGGCCCCCATCAGCTTTGTCATGCACCGCAACGGCATCCAGCTTTCCGGCGCTACCGCAAGCGTGATGGACCGCGATCCGCGGCCGATCATCGAGTCGCTGGGCGTCGAGATCATCGAGGTCGACACGCTGCACGACACGCGGGCCCTGTACGCCGCCTATCGCGAAGGGTATGATCTGGCCCGCCGCGGCCGGCCCAACATGATCTACCCGGTCGGTTACCAGACCGCCCCCGGTCAGCGCATTGACCTGGCGTGGTTCGGTCGTACATACGGCATTACTGCCGATGTGGAGGCTTTTGCCGCGGCCCATGGCGTGCCGATGGATCGGCAGGTCTGGGTGCCCGGATCGCTGATGAGTTTCCGGGACGTCGAGGCCATGATCGAGTGTCTCTTCCTGGTCAACCGCCTGCCCGGGGGCAAGGGGCACCACGACGGTCACATGAAGGGCCGTGACACCGAACGCCTGGTGAACGGGCCCATGTTCCGTCGGACCTCGGCGCACGACCAGGCGCTGGCCAGCCTGGGCCATCAGACGCCGCGCCTGGTGGTGACGGCTGCCCGGCCGGAACCCGGAACGCCCAATCTGGTCCTGCCGGGCGCCACTCTGGCCGCCGCGGCGCTGCCGCCGGTCGGCAAGGCCGAAAGCCCAAGAGCCGGCAGCGAGGCTGCCTATGCCCTGGTGGCGCGCCAGTTTCCCCAGCGCGTGTTCGTGGTCTCCTGCGACCTGGATGCCTCCACCAAACTGGGCAAGGCGCGCGGTTGCCTCGACGAGGCCCACCAGTTCGAGGTCAGCATCGAGGAACAGGCCGCCACGCTGATGGCCAACGGCCTGGCCATGAGCGGACCCGGGCCACGGTTGTGTGTGGTGTCCACCTTCGCCGCGTTCTTCGAGGGCATAGCCCGCGAAGGCTTTGACATGTGGCGCTATCAGCGCAACCTGACCGGTGTCAACGAAGGCCTGAACGTCACGTTCCACCTCTCGCATGTGGGCGCCTGCACCGGGCGTGACCACTTCTCGGGCTGGGGCCTGGACTGGATCAACCTCGGCCTGACGTACCTGCCCTATCTGCACCGGTTCTACGCCCCGGCCGATGCCCGCGCCGCCTTTGTGGCCACTCTCGACCTGGCGGCTCACTACGGCGGACATGTCATCGGTATTCCGCGTGACAACTTGCCGATCCTGGACCGACCCGATGGGTCTGGCCCATTGTGGGAGGCCGACTCCGAGTGGGAGCCGGTGACGGCGTACCGGCTCGCGGAGGGTGCCCGGCGAGCGATCCTGGCGATGGGCGCCCCGGCGTTCCTGGCTGGCGAGGCGGCCGCCGAACTGCGCCGCCTGGGCGTGCCGGTGGACGTTCACATTGTCAACGGCCTGCCGGTCCGCGGCGAGGTGCTTGAGAACCTGATCCGCCGTTACCCCGAGGGTGTGGTGACGGTGGAAGACGGATTGATCGGTGGCGCCGACGCGGCGCTCTGCGGGTTTGCCGGCGTGGTCGCGACCCGAGCTCGGCGCAGTCACGTGCGCACCGAGCACGTTGGCATCACCGATCCCCGCGTAGCGCCTTCCGATGGACATCTGGAGACCTGGGCCCATTTCGGTATCACCGCCGAAGCGTTGGTGGCCGCGGTCCGTTCGCTGGGCTGACAGCACGTTCAGCCGGGAGGAACACCATGCGCCCGTTCGTCCTGTTCGCCGTGGCCTGGGTCAGCCTGGCAGCCGGCTGCGGTTTCGGCGGTCACCGCGTCAACCGGGAGGTGATCATGAACCCCGCTCACGCGGCCTTCAAAGAACCCGCTCCGGCTCAGTTCAAGGTCGTTTTCGAGACCTCGGCCGGATCTTTCACGGTGGCCGTGGACCGCTCTCTGGCGCCCGCCGGTGCTGACCGGTTCTACAACCTGGCGCGCCACGGGTTCTACAACGAGCAGCGCTTCTTCCGTGTCGTGCCGGGTTTCGTCGTTCAGTGGGGTATGCACGGCGACCCGCAGATCGGGGCGCAGTGGCAGAGCGCCGGGATTGCCGACGACCCCGTGCGGGGTTCGAACAAACGCGGCACGTTGTGTTTTGCCGCCACTCAGGCCCCAAACAGCCGAACTACGCAGATCTTCGTCAATCTGGGCGACAATGCCTACCTGGACGCCCACGGTTTCGCCCCGTTCGGCACGGTCGTTGAGGGGCTGGACGTGGTCGAGAAGATCAATGCCCAGTACGGTGAGAAGCCTGATCAGATGCAGATCCGTCAGCAGGGCAACAGCTACCTGCAGGAGCAATTCCCGGCACTGGACTACATCAGGGAGGCGCGCGTCGTCAACTGAGTGCCGTCAGCGGCCGGGCGGAACCAGCGCCCGAGGCGGCGGTCCTCGCCTGGCCTGAGCTGACGCTCGCAGGGCAACCGACGGGTGCCGTTGGGTCAGCGGGCCAAATCCTGCGCCCGATCGACCAGACCACGGATCTGGTCGCAGCCGCCCTGCCAGAATGCCCGGTCGGCAATGTCTACCCCTAGCCGCTGCAGCAGGCACGCTGGCGACGCCGCACCGCCGGCTTCCAGCAGGCGGAAGTAGCGGTCGACGAAATCCGCGCCTTCGAGTTGGTACCGGGCGTACAGCGATAGCACTAGCAGCTCGCCGAAGGCATAGGCGTAGACGTAGAAGGGCGTGCTGATCACGTGGGGGATATACAGCCACCACCACCCGTGGTCGTCGCCCAGCGTGAGCGAGTCGCCGAACATGTCCTGCATCGCCGCCTGCCACAGGCCGTTCAGTTTCTCGGTGGCCAGTTCGCCCTGGTCGCGCCGGGCCTGGTGGGCATTTTGCTCGAAGCGGAACATGGCCGTCTGGCGGAACACCGTGGCGAACGTGCCTTCGATACGACTGCAGAGCAGCGCCAGGCGCTCGCTGTCCGAGGTCAACGTCTGTTGCAGATGATCGAAAACAAGCATCTCAGCGAACGTGCTGGCGGTCTCGGCCATCGGCAGCACCGGGTGATAGTCCAGCAGGTGGTTCCCGGCGGCCATGACATCGTGGATGCCGTGTCCCAGTTCGTGGGCCAGGGTCATCACGTCGCGTGGCTGGCCCGTGTAGTTCATCAAGACGTACGGGTGCAGATCCGGCGTGATGCCGGCGCAGAAGGCGCCCCCGCGTTTGCCATCGGCGGCTTCGGCGTCGATCCAGCGACGCTCGAAAAAGGGCTCGGCGATCTCTACCAACCGGGGTGAGAATTGTCCGAAGGCCGCCAGGACCAGGTCGCGGGCCTGGGCGAACGGAATCTCGCTCTGCTCACCGGCGATGGGCGCATAGCGATCGTAGTGAACCAACTGGTCCAGGCCAAGGAGCTCGCGCTTCAGGTGGTAGTAACGGGCCACGGTGCCATAGTTGGCAGTGCAGACCGAAGTGACCGTCTCCACCACTTCGGGATCCAGCTCGTTGTCCAGGTGGCGACTGGTCTCGGGTGAGGGATAGGAGCGGAGACGGTCGAGCACGTCCTTCTCGTGCATCAGCGTATTGTACACGAAGGTGCAGACGTGCGCGTTGCGCTGCAGCCCGTCGGTCAGGGCGCGCGCGGCAGCGGCCCGGTGCTCGCGTTCCGGGTGGTACAGGAGGGCCAGCAGCTCCGACTGGTTGAGTTCGCGGGTCTCGCCGTGGTCGTCCAGGCGGTACTGCGTGCGGCCATTGATTTCGGTGAACAGCCGGGCGAAGGCTTGGCCCCGGGCGTTGGCCGTCTCGACCAGTATTCTCTCTTCGGGTTCGGACAGGTAGTGCGCCGCCAGTCGGCGCTGGTGCTCCAGGTAGTGGCGATAGCGCTCCAGCTCCGGGCTGGCCGCGACGCTGGCATAGGTGGGCGTCGGGATGCGGGCGATCTCGAGTTCGAAGAACACCAACCGCGCGGCAACGCTGCTGCCGAACTCGCGCACACGCTGCAGCAGCGCGCCGCGTCCGGCGTCACGGGTGTCGGTCGAGTAGAGCAGCATGGCGTAGGCCTGCGGGCGGTACTCCTGCCGCAGGAGTGATTCGTAAGCGTCCAAGGCCGCGCGCAGATGCCCTGCCGTCAATTCGGCCGTGGCGATGGTGCCGCGGTAACGGCTTTCGAACGCCGCGGCCGCGGCACGCGTGGCTGTCAAATCGGCTTCCAGTTGGGGATCTTCGCGGCTAGCGTACAGGTCGGTCAGGTCCCACTTCGGCAATGAGTCGGTCTTGCTGATCATGGGCGGCTCCGGCGGCAACAAGGGGGCGGTGAGTATAGCCGCCCCAGGTCGGGCGGTCAATCTTGCCGACGGGGTTAGCCCTGGGCAGAGGGGAACAGAAGATGGCTTCCGAAGCGCCTGCGCGCGCCGCCGCCCCGGCTGCCGGCGGCCGCGCCGTGCCGGTGGTGTCGACCCACACGCACACCAATCTATCGCTGTGCGGAGACTGGGAGATGACTTTTGACGCGGTCGTCGATCGGGCGGCCGAGTTGGGCTTCGAGCTGCTGATCGTGACCGATCACGTCCACTCTCCGACCGTGACCGACTACGAGCAGCACCTGGCCACATCGGCCTGGTACCGCGCCTGCCGCGGCGTGCGACAGCCCCCGCTGCGAGTGGTGATCGGCGCTGAGTTCGAGGTGGTGGCGCCCGGGAGGATCACTGCGCCTGCTGATCTGGTGGAGGCTGCTGAATGCGCCGTTGTGGCCCCGAACCACTACCAGTGCCCGTGGGTCCAGCCGCCGCCTGGCCTGCTGCGCGACGCGGCGGCTTTCGAACTGGATAACCTCGCCACTGCGTTGGCCTGGCCGCACACCGACATTGTGGCCCATCCCTTTGCCACCACCGGGATGGCACCCGCACCCGACGACCTGTACCTGGCGTGCGATCAGGGCCGCCTGCGCGAGCTCCTGTCTCAGGCCGTGGCGACGGGCATTGCGCTGGAACTGCAGCCCAAGTTCTGGCGGGCGGAGAAACCCGCTTCGCGGTTGGCGCAGCTGTACGAGGACTGGTTGGCTTTGGGTGGCCGCGTGGCCCTGGGCAGCGACGCCCATCGGCTGGTCGGTCTGACCCGCTGGGCCGGCGATGTGGTCGATATCTGCGGACGCTTCGGACTCACGCGGGATCACCTGTGGTGGCCTGTCACCAAGGAGGGATGACCCAGTGGAATGGCTGCATGAAGGGGCACTGCCGGAGGATGGCGCCCGGTATTTCCCGCCGGCCAGCGGCGTTTACGACGTCAAGCCCGGACTGACGCCGTTGAGCACGGACTGGGGCAACGGGCCTCGCGATGCCCAGGTCTTCCAGTTTGACAGTTCCTGGGCCGATTACCGCGGCGTCAAAGAGCAGGCACGCGGCGAACGCCTGGGCAAGTACTACCAGACGCGCGGTTTCGACGCCGACCTGGCCGGAGTGATCTGCCGTTTCATCGCCGCGCGCCTGGCCAGCGAGCATCCAGATCGCTTCACCTGGGTCGATGACGCCGATAGCCCCCGTCTGCACCACGCGCCGTCGGATGAGACGCTGGTCTTCAACCGGGCGATGACCCAGGTCACGGGCGGTGGCAGCCCGGCCTATGTGGATCCGTTGGACGCCCTGTCGGCCCAGGTGCAGGAGGACCTGGCCGTGGTGCGGCGGGTCGATGGGCGCGACTGGTGCTGCGCGGTCCATCTGTGCTTCCCATACCGCTGGACCGCAGAGGAGAAGGTCGGCCTCGATTTCGTTACCATGCACCTGCCCGTGCCCGGCATGGAGAATTTCCGCCGACCGGGCATGGTCAATGTCATGCTGCAGAAGGGCCCGTTGGTGCGGTTTGTCTGGGAATTGACCACCGATCGGCGTTTGAACCACCATCCTGAACCGCCGCCAGGCGTACCGGCCGCAGCCTGGGCCCGGTCGGCTTTCGACCCGGCGGCGCCCCGGCTATTCCTGCGCGTGGAGCGGGAAGTGCTGTGGAGCTTCCCGGCACAGGAAGCAGCCCTGTTGACGATCCGAACCAGTTTCTGGGATGCCCAAGAGATCCGTCAAGATCCCGTGCGTCGCGACGCCCTGTGCGCGGCGGTGGAGTCGATGACGCCGGCGTCCAGGGTGTACAAGGGTCTCGGGGACAGCGGCGACGCGATTCTGGCCTGGCTGCGCGCGGGTTGAGGCACCTTGTGCCGACGAACCCGGGGCGTTCGTGGTGGCCCACGGACGCCCCGGGGGGGCGACCGGGCCCCGGGGCCCGGGCCCCGCGCCCCGTGACGCGCGGCCGCAGGTCAGCAGACCGGGTGATCAAGGTCAAGGAAGCCCGTGCCAGGCCGATAGAAGGAGGGACGACGCAGGCACACGGATCGGAGGCAAGCATGGTCAGGGGCGACATGGCCGGGCTAGTGGCGCTCGATGTCCCGCGGTTAGTGGACCTAGACCCCGTTGATGCACGGGGTCGAGACCTGGAACTGGCCTTCGCCGCCGGTCGCCTGGTGATCAAGTGCTGGGTGCCGGAGTGTCCTCTGCACCGCCTGCCCAACTGGCCGGAGGGCGTCTGGATGGCAACGGCGCCACGGGCGTACGACCTTTACAGCCACGGCATCTGCCAACGCCACCTGCGACAGTACCAGCGCGAGATCGAGCGCCTGCTGGCCCCGGCGGCGGATCTGGCGGTCGCCGACGTGTCTCAGGCTGCGGGCGGTTAGCCGCCGCCGCCATCCGACGGTACGAGCGCTGCCGCCGGGTTACGCTCGCAACAGGCGGTCTGGACCCGGCCTATCGCCAGTCGGGTACCTCCACCGGTCTGCCGCCCTGCAGGGCGCTCTCGTGGGCGCATAATCCGGGTAACGACATGTCCAGGGCGGCATGGATGTCGATCGCCGGACGCGTTCCCTCGCGCACCGCCCGCATGAAGTCCACCGCCAGGTAATACTCGGCAGTACCATGGCCACCCACGCCGGCACCGGCGGGAGCCCGCGGCACATCCGTGCCCAACGGCAGGTCCATCATGCCCTGCAGGTGCGGGATCGCTTCCAGGTACGCATGGGTCTGGGCGGGGGCGGGCGGTCGCGCGGTCTCCAGGCTGCCGCGCGTCCCGTACACCGAGTAGTAGTGGAAAGCCGGTTCGCGCGCCACGCGGAAACCCGCCACTAGCTTCACCGTGGCGCCGGTGTCGGTCTGCAACAGGGCAGTCTCGATATCGATGTGCCCGGGGCCCGGGTCGGTCTTCGAGGCCGACAGCATGCCGCACGCCGTCACGCAGCGGGCGCCGGTGATTTTCAGCAGGGGGCCCAGGCTGTGGGTGCAATAGTGAATGGGCGGCATGGTGGCCCGCCAAGTGGGGCGTCCTTCGGCGTCGTGCATCAGGGTACGACAGTCGTGGATATACTCAGCTTCGGCGTGCACCAGTTCGCCCAGCAGTCCCTGGGCAAACATGCTCTGCCAGGACAGGATGTGCCCCCAGTAGTTGCAGTTCTCGGCCAGCATGAACTGCTGCCTGGGGTGTGCCTGCACTGCCTCGAACACGGTCCGGCACTCGGCTACCGAAGGCGCCAGGCAAACTTCCTGGAGAACGTGGCACCCGGCCGCTAGGGCGGCTACGGTCTGGGCGCAATGAAGCGGCACTGGCGAAGCCACGACGCAGACATCGATGCCTGCGTCAAGCATATCGGCGAACGTGCTGAACAGTCGCGCCTGCGGGTAACGCGCGCCGAAAGCGTCGAGCGCCGCGGGGGCTGGATCACAGCCAGCCGCGATGGTGCAGTCCGGCTGCATATGGAGCACGTGGGCCAGGCTGGCCCCCCGCCGCAGCCCCGCAATACCGACTCGCCAGGTCATCGGAGTCTGTCCTCCAGTCCCAGTGCCTGCATGGCAATGGTGAAGATCTGCGTGTTGTCCAGCACGCCGCGGACGCGGCCGGCGCCCGGTCCGGCGGCCATGGCGATCACCGGCAGGCCGGTGTGGCCGTCGGTGGTCCAGCCCAGTTTGAGCTGATCCTGCAGCGGGGCCGTGCGCTCTGGTTGCCCATCGCGGCGAGGAATGGCGGGGAAGCCGTCGTACAGCCCATTGGCCACCGACAGGCCACCCGTCTCGTGATCGGCGACGAAAATCACCAGCGTGTGCCGGTCTCGGTGGGCGAAGTCGATTGCCTCGCGGATGGCCTGGTCCAAGCTCAGCACCTCCCAGATGGCCTTGGTGCCCTCATGACCGTGGCAGGCGTGATCGATTCGGCCACCCTCGACCATCAGGAAGAACCCGCGGCGGGAGTGCTGCAGCCGGTCGATGGCGCTGCGCGTCATCTCGGCCAGGGACGGCTCGGCCGTGCTCACGCTGTCGACGACGTAGGACAGATGCCCAAGCGCGAACAGGCCCAGCAGGCGTGGCGTTGCGCGCGGGTTGGCCGCCAGCAAGCCGATACGGTCCGTGACCACCATGTACCCCGCTTGTTGAGCCAACGCCACAACGTCCAGACTGTCGGCTCGTTCCGAACCCGGGGCTCCTTTGGGGAGCCACAGACTGCGACCGCCGCCGAGCAGGACGTCCGGTCCGGTGGCCACCATCATGGGCGCAATCTGGGCCTGCGCGCCACGGTCATTGACGTGGGCGGCGAAGGCCGCCGGCGTGGCGTGGGTTACCCCGGTCGTGGTGACTATCCCGGTCCCCATCCCGGCCTCGCGCGCGTACTCGACCAGGGTCTTCAGGCGCGTGCCGTCCGGTGCCACCGAGAGCCAGCCGTTGGTCGTCTTGTGGCCGGTGGCATAGGCCGTGGCGCCGGCGGCTGAGTCAGTGGTCAGGCCGCTGGCCGAATGCGTGGTCACCAGGCCGATGTCTTCCAGCTCGTCCACCGCCAGGCGCCCGTCCGGCCCGCGCGCGGCCATGCGGGCCGCGGCCACCTGCGCCAGTCCGGCGCCGTCGCCGATGAACAGGATGACGTTGTCAGCGCCAGCCGGCAACGCGGCGGCCAGGCCAGTGGTCAGCAACAGGCGGAACCAGTGCCGTCTGCACAGGTGCATGGATGCGGACCTCCTCAGGTGGGGTGGGCGTGAGGGGAACCAGAACCTATGCCCTGCCGGGCCTGCAAGCCAGGTGCTGTCCGGGCGGCGCCTTGAGGTGGCCCCCGAGCCCCCGTATACTGGTCCTCCCTGTTTGCCGCTGCGGCGCCGGAGGATCTCCCATGCGCTTCATTGCCGACCTGCACCTGCACTCGCGCTTTGCCCGCGCCACCAGCCAGGAGCTCAACCCTGTATCCCTGCACCGCTGGTCAGCGCTGAAGGGCATCACTGTGGTCGGCACCGGCGACCTGACGCATCCGGTCTGGATGGCCGAACTGGCCGAGTACCTGGAACCGGCCGAGGCCGGGCTCTATCAACTGCGGCCAACCTGGCGCGAACCGCTGGTGTCTGCCCTGCCGTCGCCGTGCCGGGGTCCGGTCCGGTTCCTGCTGACCGGCGAGATCAGCACCATCTACAAACAGGGCGGCCGCACGCGCAAAGTCCACTCCATTGTCATGCTGCCCAGCCTGGCCGCGGCCGCTGCCCTCAATGGGCGCCTCAGTGCCATCGGCAACCTGACCGCCGACGGCCGGCCCATCCTGGGCCTGAGCTGCCGCGATCTTCTGGCCATCTGCCTGGAGGTGTGTTCCGAGGTCCTGTTCATCCCCGCTCACATCTGGACACCCCACTTCTCGGTCCTCGGCGCCAGCTCCGGGTTCGACAGCCTTGAGGAGTGCTTCGGCGACCTGTTGCCCCATGTCCATGCGGTTGAGACCGGCCTGTCGTCGGACCCGCCGATGAACTGGCAGCTCTCCGCCCTCGACCGCGTCGCCCTGGTGTCCAACTCGGACGCGCATTCGCCTGCCAAACTGGGCCGCGAGGCCACCTGTTTCGATACTGAGTTGAGCTACCGTGGCATCTTCACGGCTCTTTCCGGAGCGAGCCCGGGCGGCCTGGCCGGCACCATCGAGTTCTACCCCGAGGAGGGTAAGTACCACTACGACGGTCACCGTAATTGCGGCACCTGCTGGCATCCCCGTCAGACGGTCAGCGCCCAAGGCCGCTGCCCGGTCTGCGGGCGGCCGGTGACTGTCGGCGTCCTGCATCGCGTGGCGCGCCTGGCGGACCGCCCGGAGGGGGCCGGACGCGGCGAACGTCCGCCCTTCGATTACATCATTCCGCTGGCCGAGGTCATTGCGTCGTCCCTGGGCGTGGGGGTGGCCAGTCAACGCGTGCAGCAGGTGTACCACCGCCTGCTGGCAGCGCTCGGTCCCGAGCTGCACGTCCTCCGTCACCTGGACCCTGAGGAGCTATCCCGCCAGGGCGAGCCGCTCGTCGCCGCAGGACTGACGCGCATGCGCCGCGGCGAGGTGGCGATCGCGCCGGGCTATGACGGCGAGTTCGGGCGGATCGAGGTATTCACGGACGAGGAACGGCAGCGGCTCCTGGGCCAGTTGGGGTTGCTGGGCGTGGCTTCGCCCCGGCGCGGCAAGCCGCGCGGACCAGCCGGGGTCCTGCCCGCACCGACGCCCGCGCGGGCCGACCTGCCCTCGGTGGCCGCCGACCGTCTCGATGCAGACCAACAGCGCGTGGTCCAGGCCGGCCCCGGCCCGCTGGTGGTGGTTGCCGGCCCGGGTTCCGGCAAGACGCGCGTGCTCGTCAGCCGGGTCGTGCACCTGGTGCAGCAGTGCGGCGTCTCGCCCCAAGCCATTACTCTGGTCACCTTCACGCACCGGGCCGCAAACGAGCTGCGGCAGCGCCTCGAAAGGCTCCTGCCGGGCAGCACCGGCGCGGCACGGTTGCGCCTGGGCACCTTCCATTCGCTGGCTCTGGCGGCGCTGTCCCAGCGCGAGGCCGGCCGTCGGGAATTGCTGGCCGAAGCTGAGGCTCGGCAGCTGCTCGTGACGTGCCTGCCCGACGGCACGGACGCGGGCACCGTCGAGCGTCTGGCAGGGGGCATTTCGCTCGCCAAGGCCGCCGGGGTGGTACCAACGGCCGACAGCGATCCGCAGCTGGCCCGTGCCTACGAGGCCTATCAGCAGCGCCTGTGCGCTTGCCAGGGGCGCGATTACGACGACCTGCTGCTAGACTGGATCGCGGCTCTGGAGGCTGACCCGGGCTACCGCGAACAGGAGCAGCGCCGGTCCGCCCACCTGCTGGTGGACGAATTCCAGGACCTCAATCCAACCCAGTACCGCCTGGTGCGGTTGCTCGCCGGCAACGGCGAGGGGCTGGTCGCCATCGGTGATCCGGACCAGGCCATCTACGCCTTCCGCGGTGCGTCGCCAGCCCTGCTGGCCAAGGTCAACACCGACTGGCCCCAGGCCACCCAGTACCGCCTGGCCGCCAACTACCGCACTCAGGCCGCCATCGTCGCTGCCGCTGCCGAGGCGATCGACCCGGAGCGCCGTCGGCCCCCGGGCTGGTGGCGCGCGGTGCGCGACCGCGGGGCGCGCCTCCGTCAGCTCGAGGCGGTTGACGAAACTGGCGAGGCCGCCATCGTGGTCGAGCAGATCGATCAGTTGGTCGGCGGGCTGGAAATGCACCGCACGGCCGGGCGCGAGGCACGTTACGCCCTGGATGACCTGGCCGTTCTGTACCGCACCGGCGCCCAGGCTGGGGTGCTCGAGGAGGCGCTGCAGCGAGGCGGGCTGCCGTTCCGTTCCAGCGGGTCCAGGGCTCTGTTGAGCTCGCCGGCGGTGCGCGCCGCGGTGGCCTTTGCCCGTTACCTGGCGGACCCGGGGCGCCCGCTACGCCTCCTGGCGGTGGTCAGCGCCGGGCCCTTCCAGCTGGCTGCGCCGGCCCGCGCGGACCTGGAGCACCGTCTTAATGCCGCCGCTGGGGTATCCGATACGGCGATCCCGCCGGTCTTGGCGGCCGCGGTGGAGCGATACCAGGGGTTGGGTCCGGCAGCCCTGTTCGCTGCCTGGCGTGACCAGTTCGGCCCCGATGACGACGATCTGGGGCAGTTGGCCCGGCTGGCCCAGGGCGTGCCGTCCATGGCCGAGTTCCTGCGCGGGGCCCTGCTCGGGCGCGGCGTTGACTACGAGCGCCGCGTGGGCGAGCAGATCCCGAGCGGCGCCGCCGTCAACCTGCTGACGCTGCACGCCGCCAAGGGCCTCGAGTTCCCGGTGGTGTTCATCTGCGGCGTGGAAAGCGGCCTGCTGCCGCACCGCGAGGCCGGCGATGACATGGCCGAGGAACGACGGCTGTTCTATGTCGGCATGACCCGGGCCAGGGATGAACTGGTGCTGCTGCGGGCGCGCACGCGGTTCCGTTTTGGCGAGCGGCGGGAAACCACCTGGTCGCCCTTTATCGATGCGATCGATCCTGCCTGGTTGGAGCGCGAGGCGGCGGTACCGCGGCCCCGGCGCGGGGCCCGGAACCAGCTGTCGCTGTTCTGAATCGTCCGGGCGTGGCCGGGGCCAGAGGCGACTCTACAGGCGCCGGCGGCGCACGCTGAAGCGTCTCGACTCGCGGAAGCCGAACCGCGAATAGACCTTGTCAGCATTGGCGTCGCTGGTCCACAGCACGAAAGCCGTGTGCAGGCCGCGGTCCTGCATGGCCTGCAGGCAGACCGCCAGCAGCACGGTGCCGATGCCCTGGCCCTGCAGGCCATCGCGGACGCCAAAAGGACCGAAGTGCTCGCCGTCGAACTGACAGTAGCCGACGATCTCTCCTTTGTGCCGGGCGACCGTGAACTGATCGAAATCGCCGTTACCGCGGCAGATGTCGAGCAGCAACTCGCGCGCGTGACGGACCCAGTCGCCTGGCATATGCTCCTGCAGGAAGCCCATGAGGGCGGGCAGTTCCCCCGGCCGCAGGCAGCCGACCTCCACGCCGCGCTCGCTGGCCAGGGCCTCGGCCCGCCCGGTGAACGGGCTCAGATCGCGGCCCACCAAGGCGGTGTCCATGGCGATGGGACGGTCCAGTTCCTCGAAACCCCGTCGCCCCAGGAACTCCACCCCGTCGGCGTAGCGCGCGACGTCGACGCCGGGCACGAAGTAATTCGGGATGTACGCCGCCACGGTCAGGAATTGCCGGCTCGCCTGCCGGCACAGGTCCATGGCACGTTCGAGCAGGGCCCCGCCGATCCCCTGGCGTCGGACGCTCGGGTGGACGCCAAAGGCAGAGATCCAGGCGGCTTCGGGTTGCATGCCGACCTTCTCCAGCGGCGCCCGACGGATCAGTACCAGGCAGAAGCCCACCAGGCGATCCGAGCGCTCCGCCAGCAGCAGCCACCCAGGGTCGAAATTCGGGTCCAGCAGGACCTTGCGGCGGAAGGTGGCACGGTCGATCGGGTCCGCGGGCAGGGCCGACCGCCACAACTCCAACAGGGCGGGTTCGTCAGCACCTCGATAGGGGCGGATCAGCACATCGGCCATCGGTGGCGCCCTCCACGGTAGCGCCGCGTCGCCAGGGGTCTGCCGGGCTGGCACCGGCGTCGCGGGCCGGGCAGGGGCCGGACGACGTCAGCCGGTGTTCGCGTCGGCGCGCCGGCAGCAGGGGACCGAGTGCTCGGTCCCCATGTTCGCCAACGGCGCCGACCCTGTCGTCGCCGGGTTACAGCAGGTCCTGGACGCGGTTCTTGCTGGTCTCGTCAATCGCGAAAGCCTGCGCATGGCCAACGCGCCGCAGGATGCCATGGGTGCGGGTCCGCGCTTCGTACCAGTCCCAGTACGGGAACCCGCCTTCGCCGCGGCCGATGGCGTACGCTTTGCAGGCCCGTTCCCAGTCCTCCATCTCGGCCGACACATCCACGAAGACAAAGGGCACGAAGTCGGTGGGGTCTTCCCAGTTGTCGGTCAGGTAGATTCGGCAGCCCCTGACCGCCGGCAGGCCGCCCACCTCGAAGTGGCGGATGGCAGCCATGAAATGCGCGCGCAGGGTCAGGTGGTAGGCGTGGGTGTGGTCCAGGTGGATGCTGCCCGGCCAATGCGTCAGAATCACCTGCGGCTGCAGTTGGCGCAGCACCAGGGCCAGGGCCGACGCCACCTCGTCATTGTTGGCTAGCTCGCCGTCGCGGTAGGGCATGAAGTGCGCCGTGCCGCCCAGCCACCGTGCCGCCTCGCGCGCCTCGGACTGCTTCTGGGCGCCGTACGCGTCGGCGCTGAGCGTACCACTGCCCTTCTCGCCCAGGGTCAGGTGGACCAGGTGCACATCCCATCCCTGGCGCGCGTGTTTGCGCAGTGCTCCACCGGCGGCGAACTCCATGTCGGCGGCGTGGGCGCCCACGGCCACAATGCTAGGTTTGGGGCTCATTGCGGTTTCTCCTCGGTTCGGCGCGGGGCAGGATCGTATAGGGCCGCGATGTGCACGGCCTGGAACAGGCTGGCCGGTTCCAGCTGCGTGCGGAGCGCCCGGCGGCGGGGCAGCAGCGTGGTTTCGCCCAGCATCGGCGGGCAGACCACTACTTCCACCCGACCAGGGTTAACCTGCACATTCCCCTTGGGGCACTTGGGCCACAGGGAATGGATGCCGCGGAATGAGAGCGGCACAATGATTACGTGCGGCGGCACCTGGGCGAACAGACCGTGCTGCATGGGCAGGCACTGCAGGTCATAGGCCGACGTGGTACCGGCGCCGTACACCACCCCGGGACGCTGCTCAAGAATCTTGGCAAAGCGCTGCGTCGGGTTGCCCGAGTCGCGGCCGTGCTCCATGATCACATGGCCGTCCACCTCCTCGAACTGGCGGTCCACGGCTTCCGGGCTCAGGCCGATCAACGACCACCGCCGCTTGCCCAAGCGGATGGTGGCCGGCGCGAAGAGCATGGCGCGCGCGAGCATGGCGCAGGGTACAGGCTCGCGCCAGCCAATGGCCTGCAGGAACTCGGGGCGCTGCAGCACGTAGTTCATCACCGGGTGGTCGAGCAGGCTCTGGTGCGTGGGCAGAAACAGGATGCCGCGGCCAGGGTCGCTCAATCCCAGGTCCGCCGCGCCGGCGGCGAAGTGGGGGTCAAAGATCACGTCCACCTGGATGCCGAAGATGCGCAGGCTGCCCTCGGCCCACCGGCCGGTCTCCTGCCAGGCGCGCCGCAGTCGCTCGGCCGGGGGCAGCGCGCGCAACTGCTCCTTGCGGCGTCCGGTGCGCCGGAGGAGCATGATCCATCGCAGCAGTCGCCACCGTCGTCGCCAAGTGGGCAGTTGGGTCCGACGCCCCACCCCACGGTATTCAAGGAAGCGGCCATCGGCCCGGCCGGCCAGCAGGGGCGGCAGTTCCGGTTGCCAACCCAGGCCGGCGGCCCGCGCCGCGCGCGCCCCTGCGGTCACCAGTCCGTGGGCCAGATCGATCATGTCCCGAGTGAGGTAGCTGTATTCCTGTCCGTACCAGAACTCCCGGGGTCGGATCTGGGCCGGGTCCTCCAAGTGCGCCTGCAGGAACTTCAGCAGCATCTGTTTGGCGGCCGCCACCTGCTTCTCTAGGCCCGGACGGATCTCCACCGGTACCCGCGTCCCGCCCTCGCCGAGAATCAACTCGGCTTCGACGACGGTCTTCCACACCGAGACACCGAACCACACGAAATTGCTGAAAGTGTTGTAGCGGATCGCCAGTAACTCGCCGGCCGCGAGCAGCGCGACTACCTGGGCGGCAATCCAGGCGAGTAGCTCGCGCAGGCTGCCCACATGGGCGTGGCCGTCCAGGTCCACCGAGTAGCCGGTGCGGTAGCGCGGATCATCCGCCGGCGCCTCCGGCGGCAGCTTCTCAGCCACGGCATGGGCATGCGAAAGGGGAATGCGCGCCACGCGTAACTGCACCAATGCCGCCTCGCCGTCGTCCGGACCGATCAGCCCCTCCTGGCCGAGGGCCTCCAGGTAAACGGTCTGGTACAGCTGCAGGAACGCTCTGGCGTCGCCTTCCTGCTGGGCGACGAACCGTCCCTGCAGGTGCGCGTACAGGCGGTTGGCCAGGTGGTACGCCGGCGTTGCCTGGCAGTACCTGGCGTGGGCCTCAGCCAAACGGGCATCGCGGCGGCCTGGGGTTCCGGCGTGGACCGCACGCACCAGGTCTGCCTGGCGCTGCAGGTCGGCCAGCACAACGGCCGTTCCCGGTTCAGGCGACCTGGGCCACACTTGTGGCTCGGTGAAATGCCCGTCGTGGCGCGCCACCTCCAACAGCGCCTGGGCCGCCTCGTCGTACCGCTCTCGCAGCGGCCGGGATTCGCTGTCGGCCTCTTCTGGCGCGTTGGCTGCACCCACGGCATCGTTCCTGTGGTTTCGGGGCCGGCCGCGACCTGTCGCCGAGGCTGCGCCACTGGGGTCCCGATGGACGAGTGTCCCCTTATTTAACGTCGCTGTCGGGGCGCGTCAACCGGCCGCGGCGGGTGGCCATCGGTCCGGCGCGGCGTCTGCCATCGGCCTAGCGCCGCGTCGGCGTGGGGCGGCGCGCTATTGCCGGACGAATGCTGTACATTAGGCGCAGGAGACGCAACAGGTGCCGCCAATGTCTCGGTTCTGGAGAGGGTGATGAGCGGAACGGGCCGCCCGGTTGAGAACGGTGACGAACGCGGACTCGTCGTGCACGTCGCCGGTGACCCGCAGCAGGTCAAGTACCTCGGCTTGGTTCTCAGCTATCTCTATGGACTGAATGTCGTCGTGGTCCGGTCGCTCGCCGAGGCGTCGCAGCTGCTGCTCGAACGCAGTGACGGCGTCCGGTGCGTGTTCGTCGTTCACAGCCAGCGACTGACGAGTCAAACCGCTATCCAGGCGCTCAGCCTGCGGGGTCGAATCCCGGTGTTCCTGATCTCGCCGGGAGAGCATGTGCTGGCCCACCGCGTCCTGTGCGAAGGGCTCCGCAATGTCTTCTTCTTTGCCTGGGAGGACATCCCGACCTCGCGCAGTCAGTCGCTGCGTGAGGTGATCGACGACGCCTTTGAACGCAACGATATCGGTGGCCTGTTCGACGGTGCCCGTCATCTGTCGTACCGCGCGCTGCAACAGCGCGTGCATCGGCGCCTGCAGCGCCTGACGACCCTGCCCACCCTGCCTGCGGTGGTCACTCGCGCCATGCAGGTCCTGGGCGACCCGGAGTCCACCAACGAGCAGATCGAGGAGATCCTGCTCAGTGATCCGGCCGTGGTACACAAGCTGCTGCAGGTGGTCGGCTCGCCGCTCTTCGCCGGTTCGGGTCAGCGCGAGCGGTGGTCGCTGGCCGACGCCATCGTGCGGTTGGGGCGACGCCGGCTGGGCAGCATCGCGCTGCAGATCAAACTCATCAACAGCCTGATCTGTCCGGAAGACAGTCGCTTCGATCTGCCACGGTTCTGGACCCATTCGGTTGGCACTGCCATGGTTGCGGAACGCCTCGTCCAGGGACGGCTGTTGCCTTGGCAGGCCCTGGAGGAATGCACCGAATACTGGACCGCCGCGCTGCTCCACGACATCGGCAAGCTGACGCTGGGGTTCTTTTTTTGGAGTTACTTCCAACGCCTTCAGGCCATGGTCGCCGACGGCCACATCACCTTCCGGCAGGCGGAAGACCAACTCGGCAATCCGGCCACCCACGAGCAGGTGGGCATGCTGCTGCTGATCCGGTCGGGTCTGGGCCGCGAGGTCGTCGCCGCCGTCGGGCGGCATCACGATACCAACGGGCCCTGGGAGCCGCTCACTTGCCTGGTGCACCTGGCGAACAACCTGTGCAAGGAGCTCGGGCATTCGCACCTGCCCGGCGAAGCGGCCGCCTATTGCCCGACGGTCCTGGCCCAGATGGGTGTGGATGCCGCGGCCCTGGAACAGCTGCGTGCCGATCTGCGGCAGACCGTGGAGCCCCAGTTGGGCGACCTGCTGCACCGCTGCCTGGGTTGAATGCGGGCAGGTTTGGCGTGGTCCGCGCGCTGACGCCAGCCTCGGTGCCGTTCCCGCGCCCATGGCCGCCTCGTCGTGGCCATGCCGTCGGTCCTGGGCGGGATGCGCTTGATCGGCTCCCGTCGCGCCAACCCCGAACCGAGGCCGGTTGCGTCCCTTCCTTCGCCGTTTACTGGGTCCTGCCGTGGGGGAGCTGCGCCTGACTCGCCGCGGTCGCCCTGGCTCTGGCCCGGTTGCCGGGCGCGTCCCGTACCGCTGCTCAGCACCGGCCCCACGCCGGATGGACCCACCCACCCCCTGAGGCAGGACCGGTGCAAGGGCCCCAGGCAGGTCCGCGCCCACGGACTACACCTGACCCGCGGTTGTCGTCCTGGCCCTGGCCCGGTTGCCGGGCGCGTCCCGCACCGCCGCTCAGCGCCGGCCCCACGCCGGGTGGACCCAGGCATCCCCTGAGGGAGGGCTGGTACAAGGGCCCCAGGCAGGTCCGCGCCCACGGGCTGCACCTGACCCGCGGTTGTCGTCCTGGCCCTGGCCTGGTGTCGGCCGGGTCCTGCACCTGCGCTTACTGGGGCCAATGGCGGTGGGCCCCAAACCGGTCTGCTATGCCCGAGGGCTTTCTATTATGCTATAGTTAATTACCGACTGGATACGGTGCACCGGTGGCGGTACACTCTTAGGAGGCACCAAGGGCAAGCGATCTGTGGGGACCGGGCTCCGTGGGGGGCCGGGTGGAGATCAGACCGGTTCTGCAGAACGAAAGGAAGCAGCGATGGGCGTGCGGACATGGACGCTGTGCATCAGCCTGGCAGCCTGTACGGCGGCTGGGGCGGCGGGGCGTACCTGGCGGGTGGGCGATGGCGGACAGCCGTGGAACCTGGTACCGGTGAGCGGTCGGCTGGAATGGGGCCGCGGATGGGCGTGCGAGATCTTGGCCGACGACGATGGCGACGGCCTGGTGGACGAGGATCCGGTCGACCTGGTGGACAATGACGACGACGCGCTGGTGAACGAGGACCCGGCGGATCCGCAGGTCGACAATGACGGCGACGGGCAGCTGAACGAGGACCCGGTCAACAACCGCGACGACGACGGCGACGGTCTGGTGGACGAAGACCCGGTTGAGGCCTTTGACAGCGACTTTGACGGTCTGGTCGATGAGGACGGCCCGGACCCGCAGATTGACAATGACGGCGACGGTCGCCTCAACTGTGATCCGGCCTATACCAACGGCGACGACGACTACGACGGCCGCAAGAACGAGGACCCGCCCAATGGCCTGGACGACGACGGTGACGGTCTGATTGAGGAGGACGGCCTGCGGCGCGGCGATGGCGGCGCGGTCAGCGCCACCACCTGGCTTCGACCCGTGCGCCTCGACAGCCTGCGTAACCTGGCACTGCAGCTGAACGAGCGCTACCTCGAGGGCGAGTTCGGCGGCGTCATCCCGGGCCAGGACGCCCGCAACTCCTACATGGTGATCCCCAGCGAGTACGGTTTCCGGAGCGAGGGATCAGACCCGGTGTCGGCCGACTACTTCCGCATCTACTCCGGCACGGGGTATGTCAGTCGTTCGGCGTACACGGTGATGGCCGACGGCAACCTGTTCACTGCTTTCGGGTCCTCTGAAGGCGGCTTGGGTGGGGTTGCCTTCAACCTGATGGGGTACTACCACATCAACCGCCTGGTTTTCCGGCCTCGTCCGACGCTGCCCTCGAACACGCTCAGCGCCTACTACATCGTCTACGGCGACCACACGAGCATCAGCGCCACGCAGGATGCCCTCAATGCCCCCAAGACCCTGGTAGCCCCGCTGTACGGTCAGGTGAACCCGGCGGTCAAGGACCTGCGCTTCGACCCGCCGGTCGAAATGGGCCGGGTCGACATTGTTGCCCTGGTGCCGGTCGGCTCGCGGCGCGAGACGGCGGAAGCCGAAGTTTACGGCGTCGGCTACCCGGTCGATGCCTCGTATGTCTCCGAGGTGATCGACGTGGGCACCAGCACGCCCCGCGTGCGCCGGTACGACCGCCAGTACGAGCTGTTCGCGCAGGCTGAGCGTCGGCAGGCCGACGCCTTCTTTGCCGACGTGCCCGGGAACGTGGTGAATTGGGGGCGCGCTCGCTGGCGGGGCCGCCGTATAGGGACAGGGGGCGACGTGCGGATCCAGTTCCGGGCCGGCGACAGCCGTGATACGCACATTTACGCGCGGCGCCTGGGTCCGGGGCTCTTCGAGACCCGGGACAGTGACGGCAACCCGCTGGATGCCTTCAACTGGCTGAAGTTGACCGAGGGCCGGGTGGAGCAGGTGGACCTGCAGTACAACGAGATCGGCGCCGATATCGGCACTGATGGCCGCCAAGGGTGGAGCTACTGGTCGGCGCCGTTCAACTTCGAAGACGGCCTCATCGACGAGAGCAAGCCGCCCGAGCAGTGGCGCAACCAGGGCATTGCGCTGCCGCTGCCCGGCGGTACGCGCTATCTGCAGTTCCGCATCATGTTCGACTCCACCGTCGATGGCGCCTGCATGTTCGACTACTTCGAGTTCGACTACGACGCCCCGCTGGTGAGTGCCGGGGTGGTGGCGGAGATCTTCCCGGTGGAGGTCGACCTGGGCCAGGCCACCCAGTTCCACTACTACCTGAAGCCGCAGTTTGCCGCCGGCGAGTCCGGAAGGTTCAACCGCATAGAAATCGACGTGCCGACGCCGGGTACGCGCATCGATAGTCTGTTGTTCGATTTCCGCAGCTGGCGGGAGATCGCCGTACCGCCCGGCGGGCCGGCCGACGATCCGTTGGCGGCGGCCGATCCGCGGCGCGTGGCAGTCGCACCGGGGAGCACCGACTCCACGGGGCAGTTCGCCCAGGCGGTGGTCACCGACCCTGTCAGCGGCGCGCCGCGACTGCTGTTGAAGGTGCCGTCGCTGACGGCCCGCGACTTCCGCTTCGGCGAAACGCTCGACATCGCCATCAACACGCGGCTGTACCGCGGCTCCAAGCAGTTCACCAGTACGGTCTGGAGCGAGGCGGCCGGCACGCGTCTCACCGTGATTCCGCAGCCCACGATGCCCGGTGATGCTACTCCTGAGGTGGCTACCAACGGCGTCACTGTCGTCGCCCGCGACCTGGGACGCGTGGTGCAGGCGGCCCACGTCCAGCCCAATCCCTTCACGCCCAATGGCGACGGCCGCAATGACGTGGCCACCTTCACCTTCGACGTCTACCTTATCCTCGATCCGACCACGGCGTTGCTGGATGTCTTCGACCTTTCCGGGCGTCAGGTTCAGCGCCTGGCGGCCGCGCGGCTGTCCGCCGGCCGGCTGGCCATCGACTGGGACGGCCGCGATCGCGACGGTCGCCTGCAACCGCCCGGGACCTATGTTTACCGCCTGAAAGTGGATGCTGACGGCCGCCAGGCACTGCAGACCGGCACGGTGACACTGGCCTACTGACCCCGCCGCGCGCCCGCCCCGGCCCGGCCTGCCGCGCCCTGGGGCGCCGGGGCGGGCCGGACACCGCCAGGCCGTGTGCCGCCCGGCCCGGCGCCGTCCTGCAGGAGGGACAAGGTGGGTGCGGAGCGACGCGTTCAGGGCGGCACGTATCTCTTGCGGATCCGGGTAAGGCGCCCGTTGGCGCTTGGTTTCGGCCGCTTCCAAGGCGGGCGTGCGCTGCCCCTTGCCGCCGGTGTCTACGCCTACGTAGGTTCGGCGCTGGGACGCCCCGGCGTTCCCTCCCTGGCCCGCCGGCTCCTGCGGCATGCCACGCGCACCGACGGTTCTGCCCAGCGTGTCAGGGCCCGCCTGGGGTGGGCCCTGAAGGCAGCGGGACTGGCTGACGCCTCGGTGCGTCCCCCGGTCGACAAGACCCGACGCTGGCACATTGATTACCTGCTGGACCACCCGGCCGCGGCCCTGGTTGGCGTCATCGCCATTCCGGGCGAGATTGGCTGTGAGACGGCGTTGGCCGGCGTGCTGGCTGACGACCCCATGGTGCGCGCTCCGGCCCGCGGCTTGGGTGCCAGCGATGACCCGGGTCACACGCATCTGCTGGCTGTCCCCGAAGCGGCGGCGTGGTGGGCTGGGCTGCCGCAGCGGTGGGGGACCGCCCTGGGGGTTGATCCGGGCGCGTGCATCGAACTGATCGCCGCGGCGCCCCGCTGGGGGGCGCGGGTGGCTTCTGCCAAGGAGGACCGGTGATGGAGTTGTGCTGCACCTCAGTCATGCTGCCGCGTTGGGGGCTGGAGGAGACCTTCGAACGCCTGGCCACGCACGGCTATGGGGCGGTCGAGTTACGCTGTCGGTACAACCCGGACGATCCGGCGGCGACGCCCTCATTCTGGGGGCGCCATCTGGCCGATGTCAGCCCCGACAACGTGGTCCAGCTGGCGCCCCGCATCCGCGCGGCGGCGGCGGCCACCGGCGTGCGTGTCGCGGCCCTGGCGCCGGCGGTACAGCTGGGGCAGGACGGTGAACTGACCAAACTCCTTCGTGGGGCAGTGGCCATCGATCCGGAGCGGCCGCCCATGATCCGCGTCGGGGCCGCCCGCTACGACCGCCATCAGCCCTATCTGCCGCAGTTCGATGCGGCCCGGGCGGGGTACGCCGCGCTGCTGGCCACGTCGCAGCCCTTCGGGGCCCGGATCCTGTACGAGATCCATGTGGGCACCGTTGCGGTAAGCTGTTCCCGCACCCGCGAACTCCTGCGCGATCTGGATCCGGCGGGCATCGGCGCCATCTACGACGTCCCCAACATGGTCCGCGTGGGGCTCGAGGACAGCCGCATGGGCATGGAGATCTTGGGCCCGTACCTGGCCCACTGCCACATCGGCAATGGTCTGCCGGTGGCCGGTCAGGCAGACGGTCAGGGCCAGACCCCCTGGCAGTGGCAGTTCTGCGGACTGCAGGCCGGGGTGGCCGACATCGCTCAGATCGTGGCTGATTTCCGCGCCGTTGGCTATGGGGCGTGCCTATCGCTGGAGGACTTCGGTCCGGGCGACGACGACGAGAAGGTTGGCGGGCAGGGCGCCTATCTGCGCCGCCTGTTGGCGGTCTGAAGGGGTGGTGCCGTCCAGGGGGACGGCATCAGGCGAGGGGCGGCGGGCGCATCGTGAGCGATGGCCAGCCATTGCACCGGGAGGAGGTACTGGTCGTGGGGAGAGTTCGGTTGGGCATCATCGGCTGCGGCGTCATCGGTACCCATCATCTGCAGGCCGCGACGGCCTGTCCTGATATAGAGGTGGTGGCGGTCGCCGACCGGATCGCGGCCCGTAGGGAGGCCGCGCGGCAGAATTTCGGGGTCCAGTGTCTGCACTCCGAAGGCCTGGATCTGCTGGCCGATCCCGCTGTGGAAGCAGTGGTGCTGGCCGTTCCGGCCGGCGACCGCATCGAACTGCCGGAGGTGGCACTGCGGGCCGGCAAACACGTCCTGATTGAGAAGCCGACGGCGGTCAGTTGCCAGCGTCTGAGGGCCTACCTGGCGGCCCAGGGACCGCGGGTGGCGGCGAGCTGCTCCTCGCGCTACGCCACTCTTTCCTCGACCCAGGCCGCGGCAGCCGTGGTGGCATCCGGGGCCCTGGGACGGTTGCGCACGGTATACTGCCGGAACTTCAGTCCTGCCGGCCCACCGCCGGCGACATCGCCGCCGGACTGGCGCCTGAGCCGCGAACGCAACGGTGGCGGCATCCTGTGCAACTGGGGTTGTTATGACCTGGACTACCTGATGACGATCACGGGTTGGTCGCTCCGGCCGCGTCGCTGCCTGGCGGCGGCCTGGCCGGTGGGCGAGCCCTTCCGCGACCATGTGGCGCCGGGATCCGATGCCGAGTCGCACTACACGGGCCTGCTGCTGTGCGACGGCGGTACGGTCATCTCGCTCGAACGCGGTGAGTACATGCCGACCACCGGCCAGTCGGCCTGGGCCATCATCGGTGAACGGGGTTCCCTGCGGTTGGCGATGACGGCCCAGGGCGGGCCAGCGGTGTGGCACGACGAGGGCACTTCAGACCAGGGCGTGGTGTCGCACCCGGTCTGGGACCAGACCGAAGACTACGCCGTCGTCCACAGTGGCCCCGTGACCGACTTCGCCCATGCCATCCTTACCGGTGCGCCGCCGCGGACCGACCTGCGGCGTGCCCTGCTGGTGCAGACCATTACCGACGCCGTGTACCGGTCTGCCAGCACCGGGACTGCGGTCGAGATTGACGCCTGATCCGGGCCCTGCGTGGAAGGCCCACAGGGCGGTCACCCCAATCGGCGTTGCGCTGCTGCCGGCCTGCGGTTCCGGCGCCACGCCTTTGCTCCCAGGAGAGCGCAATGAAGTTCGCCTTCATGACTTTCTCCACCCCAGAGTTGAGCCTGCAGGACACCCTGGCCGCGGCAGCCCGGTTGGGGTACGACGGCATCGAACCCCGGGTCGCCTGCGGCCATGGCCATGGCCTGGAGTTCGACTCCACCCCTGCCTATCGCACCGAGGCTCGACGGTTGGCCGCGGAATCCGGCGTGGTGTTCGCCTGTATCGCCACGTCCTGCCAGTTCGCCGACGCCGGCCAGGCCGCGGTCCAGCGTGAAGACGCCCGGCGCGCCGTTGACCTGGCGGCGGCCCTGGGCGCGCCCTGTGTCCGCGTTTTCGGTGGCCCCATACCGGCCGGTGTCGGCCGTCCCGAAGCTACCGAGACCGTGGTGGCCTCGCTGCTGGCCGTGGCCGACCAGGCCCAGGCGGCCGGCGTTTCTCTGTGCATGGAGACCCACGACGACTGGTGTGACCCTCATCACGTGGCGGCCGTGATGCGGGCGGCCAGCCATCCGGCGGTAGCCGTGAACTGGGATGTCATGCATCCGGTGCGGACCGGACTGGCCACGGTGGATGAGTCATTCGCCGCCCTGAAGCCCTGGATCCGCCACCTCCATGCCCATGACGGCGCCCATGACGACGGGCTGCGCCTGGTGCCCATGGGGACCGGTGCCATTGACCACCGCCGAGCCATCGAGCGGTTGGCCGAGATCAACTACACGGGGTTCCTCAGCGGCGAATGGATCAACTGGGAGGCCTGGGAGACCCACTTGCCGCGCGAACTGGCCGTGCTGCGCCAGTACCGGGACGCGGTGACCCGCTGACCGTGCGTGGGGGTTCTGCCCGGCCGTTACCTGCGGGTTGACAATCGCCCCTCGTTTCCCCATGGTTGCCCGGGTTGGGCGGCACGCCCGCCCAACCCCACAGGGTACTGGCTGACCAGGAGGTGCACGTGCGTCACTTGGCGGCGGTGCTTAGCGGAATACTGTGTCTGGCCGGCCCGGTCATGGTATCGGCGGAATTGAGCCGTTGGCGCGTCGGTGACCGCGACCAGCCCTGGAATCTGGTGCCCGTCACGGGGCGCCTGACGTGGGGCCGGGGCTGGGCCTGCGAGGTCCTGGTTGACGACGACGCCGATGGCTTGGTCGATGAAGATCCGGTGGAGTTGGTCGACAACGACGACGACGGCTTGGTCAATGAGGATCCGCCTGATGTGCAGGTCGACAACGATGGCGATGGCCGGCTCAATGAAGACCCGGTCAACAATCGGGACGACGACGGTGACGGCCGCGTCGATGAGGACCCGGTGGAGGCCTTTGACCAGGACCTGGACGGGCTGGTCGACGAAGACGGCCCGGACCTTCAGCTGGACAACGACGCAGACGGCCGGCTGAGCGAGGACCCGCGCTACACCGACGGCGACGACGATTTCGACGGACGGACCGACGAGGACCCGGCCGACGGCCTGGACAACGATGGCGACGGCCTGGTGGACGAAGACGGGCCGCAGCGGCGCGGTGACGACGGTCGGGCGGGCGCCAGCTGGCTGCAGCCCATCTTCCTCGACAGCCTGCGCAACCTGGCCACCGAGCTGAACCAGCGCTACCTGCATGGCGAGTTCGGCGGCGTTGTCCCCGGCGCCGACCTGGCCAACCCGTTCATGATCGTCCCCAGCGAGTACGGGCCCCGCACCGATGGCGCCGACCCGGTCTCCGGCGATCACTTCATGCCGGGCGGTGGCGCGTCGGTGGCCCGTACCGAATACCAGTTCGCGGTCGACAACGACCTGAACACCGCCATGGGCGGAGCCGCGATGTACAACAACGGCTCCTTGAGCAACCTGGTGCCGGGCAACCCCTACTACAACATGCACCGGGGCGGTATCAGCCTGAACCTGATGGGCTATTACTGCATCAACCGGATCGTCTTCCGGCCGCGCCCGTCCCTGCCGGCCTTTACCATGTCCAGCTACTACATCGCCTACGGCGACCAGACGACGATTTCTACCGACCGTGAGCAGATCATCCCTACCAAGCTGTTGGTGCCACTGCGTCAGGACCAGTCGCGGCAGGTGATTAAGGACCTGCGTTTCGATCCCCCGGTGCGCATGGGCCGCCTGGACGTGGTCTCCATGGACGCCGAGGGGACCCAGGTTGAGACCGCCGAAGCGCGCGTGACGGGCGTCGGCTTCCCGCTGGACGCATCCTACACCTCTGAGGTAATCGATCTGGGAGGGGCGCGACCGCGGCCGCGGCGCTACGATCGGCTGCTGGAGCTCTTCCCCACGTCCGCTACCGCCGCCATCGAGGCGCAGTTCCCGTCCCTGCCGGGACGCTCGGTCAACTTCGGCAAAGTCCGTTGGCGCGGGCGCCGCATCGGCAACGGCGGCGACGTGCGCGTGCAGTTCCGGGCCGGCAACACGCCCGACACCCACGTGTATGCCCGCCGGATCGGACCGAACGAGACCGATTACCGCGACGAAGACGGCAACCCGCTGACCTACTTGAGCTGGGTTCTGCTCAAGGAGGGGCGCATTCCCGAGCGCGAACTGGTGTACAACGAGCTGGGCGTGGACCTGGGCGCCGATGGGCGGCAAGGGTGGACGTACTGGACCGCGCCGCTGTACTTCGACGACGGGCTGATCGACACCGCGCAGCCGGCCGCCGACTGGACCCGGGCCGGGGTGCCGCTGCAGCTGCCGGGCGGCCTGCGCTACGTGCAGTTCCGCCTGTTGTTCGACAGCACCGTCGCCGGTGCTGTATCGCTAGATTACCTGGAGTTTGACTACAGCGCCCCGTTGGTCGGCAATGGGGTGGCCGCCGAGGTGTTCCCCTACCGCGTTCCCCTGGGCCAGGAGACGGTCTTCCACTACTACCTGCGTCCGGACTTTGCCGCAGCCGACACGACCCGCTTCAACCGGCTCGAGATCGACGTCCCGGACAGCCGCTCGGGGGTGGATTCGGTCCGTTACGACGGGCGCGCTTGGGCGGCGGTGGCCCTGGGCAGCGGCCCTGACGCGTTGACCGCGGCTGAACCCCGGCGCTTGGCGCCCGCGCCCGGCAGCACGGTTGGCGGCGGCGAGTATGCCTGGCAGGTAGTCCCCGGGAGCAGTGGCGGCCCGGCCACGCTGCAGCTCAAACTGCCGCCCCTGGGGGTCGCCGATTTCCGTGCCCGGCAGACCCTGGAGGTGGTGCTGCGCTCGCGGCTGTCCAGCGGCGCGGCCCGTTTCGAAGCCCGCCTCTGGAACGACCGCGCCGGTAGCCGCGGCGAGGTCATCGCCCAGCCCGTCCAGGATGGCGACGTCGTGCCGTACGTGTCGACCAACGCGGTCCTGGTCACAGCCGATGGGATCAGCGGCGGTCGGGGACGGGTCCAGGTCCAGCCCAACCCGTTCTCTCCCAATGGCGACGGCGTCAACGACGCCACTCGCTTGACCTTTGACCTGTACCTGGTCCTTGAGCCCGTGGCCACCGAGCTGACCATCTGCGACCTGGCCGGGCGAGCCGTCCGGCGCCTGCCGTCGGAGCGCTCTGCTGCGGGGCAGGTGGTGCTTACCTGGGACGGGCGCGACGATCAAGGGCGTCTGGTACCACCGGGCAACTACCTGTACGACCTGCGTGTCCAGTCCGACCACCCCATCGACCGCCAGGTGGGCCTTATTGCGGTCGCTTACTAGCGCCTCCACGGCACCCAGCGGGGGAGGGTTAGACCATGAACCATTCGGTGGGCCGGCTGGCGGCCGCCCGTTTCCTGGCGCTGCTGGGCCTGTTCGCGGCCGGGCCGTCGCGGGCCAGCGACGGATACCGTATCACCGCTGACGCCATCCGCGTCGACCGCAGTGAGCACTGGCAGGCCTGGACCAACCAGAATGATGTCGTCAGCGCCCTCAGCGTGCCCATGGCGAGTTCGGCCCTGTTCGACATCGACGCGCAGGGCGTTCGCCCGCGTTTCTTCCGCAGCAATGTCAACGCTGCCCTCGACGCCGGGCAATACCGTTACGACGACCAGATCCGCAGCGGTACCGTCGTTGCGGGAGGCGTGATCGCACAGTCCAACAGCGCCGCCGCACCCCTGGCCGCTGACGGTCGACTGGACACCTGGTGGGAACCGGCGGCGGCGGACATGACCCCCGAAGGCGTTCGCCAGTGGGACCTTGAGCTGGACCTGGGCCGCCTGGTACAGGTGGACAGCCTGGCGGTCATCGTCCCCGGTCCGGCCGACGTGGCCGGCGATGCGCCCAAGAGCTTCGTGGTATTTGGTTCCCTCGGGGAGCGCTACCCCTTTCCGTCCGGGCGCACGCTCAGCTATGTGCAGTTAGCGCGCGCCACCCGCACCGAGTTGCAGCCGTGTCCTGAGGGCGCTGCCTACCGGCAGCTCACCGTGGTGCCGGAGCCGTTGCTGCGCGCCGACTTCGACCTGGATGGACGGGCCGACATGACCGGGTCGTCGCTGCAGTACCTGCGTGTCAAGGTGCTCGACAGCGACCTGGACCGGGCGCGCCTGCTGGGCGTGGATGCGGCGGGCCAGGCCGCCTGGGAGGCCCTGCCGCCCGCCCGCCGCGGAACCGTGGTGTATCAGCGCATCACCGCCGGCGGCGACCTGGTGGAGGTTACCCGCGACGTCTTCATGGGCGAGGTGGACCCGACCCAGCGCGGTCCGGTGCGCTACTACGCCCGCGAGCTGCCACGAATCCTCGAGGTTCGCGTTTGGGCTCGGGGCGATAACCTGGCCCTGAATCCCGAGGCGCGTGCCGGCGGCTCGTACGAACTGGGCGGGCGCGGCACTCCATGGAAGGCCACTGATGGCGTGTATGCCACCGAGTGGATGGCCTGGGGCTGGAACCCGCTCAATCGCCGTGGCACGCTGTGGCTCGATCTGGGCGCGACGTTCTGGGTCAATTCGGTGTACATGGTGGTCCAGCGGGCGTCGGAGTACGAGTCCTTCACTGGTCACGAGATCATGGTGTCCGACGGTACGCAGGTGCGGCCGGTGCACCTGGAAACAGTGGCTGATTTCGAGCAGCTTGAGTACGGCCTGCGCTGGAACAGCATTGTGGCGCCTGGCCACATCGACAATCGCACTTCGCGCGTGCTGATGTTCGGCGAGCAGTTCCCCCTGCGCCAGGTGCGCTTCCTGCAGCTGCGCAACAACCCCTCGTACGGCGGCGCCGATGGCGCCCGTCTGGCCGAACTGCAGGTCTACGGCGCCGGGTACCCGGTGAGTGCTTCGCTTGAATCGCCGCCCATGTCTTTAACCGACGCCCAGGGCCGGTTCGTCCGCAAGACCATGCCCAGCCTGCGGTGGGAGAGCGAAGCCGTGGTGCGGGACGCCAAAGGGGCGGACGGCGTCGCGGGTGAGCACCGGGAGCCCTTGTCCCTGCATCCCGATGTCGACCTGCAGCTGCAGAGCCGCACCGCTGACCAGACCGACACCAACTGGACCTATTACGAGGTGGTGGATATCTCGGGCCAGGAATCCCGCACCGAGGTGACCAAGGACGTGTACGACGCGTTGGTGTTCCGCTGGGCCGTGTGGGACCGTTGGACATCGCTGACCAAACCGCACCAGACCGGCGTCGATGACGACGGCGACGGCAGCGTCGACGAAGACGAAATCGACCTGGTGGACAACGATGGCGACGGCAAGATCGACGAGGACGGCAAGAAGTTGGGGTCAGGCAAGAAACCTAAGTCGTCACCGTGGCGCGAGGGCAAGCTGGCGCTGGTCGGTTGGTCCGAGTGGAGCGACCCCTACCGCGGGCGCGAGGCCGTTAACACCGCCCAGATGTTGTCACCCAGCCCGCGTCGCTTCCTGCAGTTGCGGGTCCGCATCCAGTCCGATGATCCGCAGGCCACGGCGTGCCTGCGTTCGCTCTCAGTGCAGCTGATCCCGCCGGTAGCGCTCGAATTGGCCGGCGAACTGGCGCGGTTAACCACCAACGGGCAGGCCAGGGGGCTGGCCGATCTGGCCGTGGACCCGGGTGACTACGGCGTGCCGCGCGAGGTGGACCCCACCCGGCCTGAGCAATTCTCGTACTTCGTCCGACTGGCCGGTCCCGATCCCCTTGACCCTGAGGTGCGCGCCGGGGTCGACGAACTGGTGGTGGCCGCGCCGCAGCCGCTGCGGGTCCTGGCTGTGCGGGTGGGGCAGGTGACCGTACCGGCTGGCGCCAGCGGCAGCAGTGACGGTGTGCAGGTCAGCGGCACGCGCTGGCAGCGCAGCTTTGTTCCGGCGGCGGACGGCGCCCTGATCGACGCGGCTGGGCAGCGCCTGACGCTGACAACGGCAGCCACTGGCGACACGGTCCAACTGCGTTTCCCGGCGGCCCTCAACGTGGGCTTGCCGGCGCAGAAGCAGGCCTTGGTGGAGGTCCGGTTCGAGTCACAGGTGTACCGGCAGAATGCCCAGATCGATGGTTTCGCCGCCATGTCCACCAGTGTGACCCGGCAGTACCAGCGGGTCGACGGCAGTGGCCAGGATGCTACTGAGCTGGTTGACAGCCGGAGCACCGCGGTGGGATTGCTGATGACGGGCGCCGGGCCGGTGCAGGAACTGGCCCTGCCACGGTGCTTCAGCCCCAATGGCGATGGCGTCAACGACGTGCTGGTGGGCCGCTTCCTGCTCCTCCGTATGCTCGCCGAACGGTCGGTGGAGGTATCCATCTACGACCTGCGCGGCCAACGCGTGGGTCAAGCGTCAGTGACGGCGCCGCAGACAGCCAGTGGTGAGGTTAGCTTCTCTTGGGATGGCCGCGACGGACAGGGGAAGATGGTGCCGCCCGGGGCGTACCTGTGCCGCGTGCGCGTTGACGCCGACCAGGGCAGCGTCGAGCGTCTGCAGGTGATCGCCGTCGCCTACTGATTCGGCCCGGGCGCCATGCTGCTTACCGGGCTGCGGCTCAGCAGGGGTGACGGTGACCGTCCCCCTGCTGAGCGCGCCGCCACGGCGGCGGGGATCAGATGCCCCAGTGCTGGTTGATCGGGTCCTGGTACGCGCTGACCTTGCCGTCGATCACATCCTGCACCTTGACCGGCACACCGGCGGTGGCCGACTCGTAGATGGCCAGACACACGGCCTTGGCGCGCAGCGTGTCTTCAGCGCTGATCTCGGGCCGGCGCCGGTTGAGCACCGAGTCAATGAAGTCCCAGCACTCCAGGGCCATGTCGTTCTCGACCCCGTGGGGGAAGAGCCGCTCGCGCTCAGTGGCGTCCAGCTGCGCCCGGAACATCGGCTCGATCTCTTCGTAACTGCGCCGCGTACCGTCGGCCAGCGTCAGGTCACCGCCGTTCTGGAAGGTGTGCATCCAACCGCCCCGGTCGCGGGCGCTGCCGCCGGTGCCGTAAAAGATCTGGGTGGCCACGGCTTCGCCCGGGGCCGAGAAGGACCACGAGTATTGGCCGACGATCCCGTTGGCGAATTTCCAGGTGCTGACCCAGGTGTCCTCCACGTCCATGGGCCGCGCTCCCAGCTCAGGCGACTGAATTAGTGGCTGCTGGTACGTCATCGTGCGGGCGTACACTTCCTCGACCGGCCCGAACAGGTAGAGCATCATGTCGGCGAAGTGCGCGCCGGCGTCGAAAACCATGCCGCCGCCGGTGAGGAGCTTCAGCAGGCGCCACTGCCAGGCATAGGCATCGCGGTAATTCTCCGCAGCGAAGTCCCACGACGAGAAGCCGACGACGGACCAGAAGCGGATGTCGCCGATCATGCGCGCCTGGTTGACGGCCCAGTTCATGGCGCGGGCTTTGACCCCGCGGCGGACCTGTTCGGCAACGGCGACCAGACGCTGGTTGCGGGACGCTGCCGCAATGATCAGGTCGCTGGCTTTCACGGTGATGCCGCACGGCTTCTCCACCATGACATCCAGGCCGCCGTCCAGGCAGGCGATGGCAGTAGTGTGATGGAACGCATGGGGGGTACAGATGTCCGCCGCGTCCACCGCGCCGCTGGCGGCCATGGCTTCGGCCGAGTCGAACTCCTGGGGCGTGACGCCGAACATCTCTTTGACCTTGGCCGCGAACGTGGCCCGGCGGGCGGCGTTCTTGTCGCACAGGCCGTTGAGCACAAAGCGGTCATACCCCGCGTCCAGCAGGGCCCGGTACCCCCCCAGGTGGGCGCCGGCGATGCCGCCCGTGCCGAGAATGCCGATCCGGACTTTCTCCATGTTGGCTGATTGCCTCCGCGTCAAGACAGATGGGACGCGGGTCGCGCGTCGGCCGTGGTGCCGCCCAGGCGAGTCCCGCGCCTCGCAGGGTGCAAGAAGGGGGAAAGCCCGGTCACCGTCAAGCGGTGCCTGCCGGGGGGGTTGACGGGCCAGCGGCGGACCCCGTTCTCCCATAGCCCGGGCTAGTCCGCACAGCCGCTGACCCCACCACCCCGGAAGGCAAGGAGTCCCATGGGGCGCAATGTCAGAGTTCTGCTCGTGGTCTCGGTGCTGTTCGGCGTCGCCGGTGGCATCTACGAGATTGTGCTGCCGTACTACCTGAAGGACCAGGGTCTGTCTTTCACCAACATGGGTTATGTGTTCGCGGCTTCCACATTGGCCATGTTCGTGGTGCGCATTGGCCTGGGCGGGCTGGCGGATCGCTGGGGCAGCAAGCGCCTGTACGCGGTGGCCGTGGCCAGCGTGGCCCTGGCCTGTTTCGGGACCCCGCTGACATCGGGCCTGGCGTTGCTGATCATCTTCAAGACCTTGCGCGAGGTCGGGGTTCTGGCGCGCGACACCGCCCACCCCATTCTGCTGTTTGCCGAAGGGCGCAGCCGGTTCGCCGACTTCATCGGCAAGACCCGGGGCGTCGAGTTCTTCTTCCAGGCATTGGGCACGCTGCTGGCCGGCCTGGGGTGGGTCATGCTCGGGTTGCGGGGGATGTTCTGGGCCGCGGCGGCGGCTCTGGTCTTGGCCCTGCTGCTGCTGGGCCTGGGGGTCCGCACCACGCCGCGCCGTGAACCGGCGCCCGGTGCGAAACTAGGCACGCTGTTGAGTTTCGACCTGCCGCGCAACCTGCAGGTCATCATGGTCGCCAACTTCATATTTTCCATCGGGCTCAGCACGAGCCATTCGTTCATCATGCCCCTGTTCTTCACCGAAAAGTTCGGTGTCGACGCGGCGCAGGTCTCGACCGTCATGGTGCTCCACCGACTCACCTCGGTGCTGCCGCTGCTCTTCGCCGGGTATCTGAGCGCCAGGCACTATAAATCCGTATATATCGGTGCATTCATCATCGAGGGCGTGACCATCGCCGCCGGTGGGCTGATCCCGAATTTCTTCTGGGCTGCGGCGGTCTGGTTGCTTCACGACCTGTTGGGCGCCGGGGTGTGGATCCCCATCCAGAGCGCGATCATCCAGGAGGAATGTCGCGAGGGATCGCGCGGGCTTGACTTAAGCAAGACCCTGGCGTTCTCGGCGCTCGGCGGTGCCGTGGGCCCGGTTCTGGCCGGTTACCTGGCCGGCATCTCGGTCAGCGCCCCCTATGTCGTCAGCGGCATCCTCGTGACCATCTCGGCCGGCGTGCTGTGTGCCCTGAAACTGGCGCCCCGCGCGGCGGTGGAAGCCGCTGCTTAGTTCGCTCTTCCCCATAACCCGCGAACTGAATGACCATGGCCCCTGCTGCCCAGGCTCGCGCTGACGCTGCTGCCCCTTCGCCCGAGGGTTTTCTCGCCCGGATCGAGCACCACCTTCTGTGTACCCGCGGCCGCAGTCTCGCTGCGGCGACCGACTTCGACAAGCTTTGGTGCCTGTGCCAGGCCGTCCGCGACTTCGCTCTGGACCGGATGATCGCCACCGAAGCCGCGTACACGGAGAGCGACGCCAAGCGGGGCTACTATCTCTCGATGGAATTCCTCATCGGCCGCATGGTCCACAACAACATCGTGTCCCTCGGTCTGTTGGACACCGTCCGGGCGGTGCTGCCCCGCCTGGTTGCCGACCCCGACCGCTGGTTGGCGACCAAGCCAGACGCCGGCCTGGGAAACGGGGGGCTCGGTCGATTGGCGGCGTGTTTCCTCGACTCGCTGGCGACCCAGGAATACCCCGGCTACGGCTACGGGCTGCGCTACGAGCACGGCATGTTCCGCCAGGAGTTTGCCAGCGGCTGGCAGACCGAACGGCCCGACGACTGGTTGAAGTACGGGTACCCATGGGAAGTCGTCCGCCCCGAGGACACAGTTCCGGTGCTCGCCTATGGTCATCTCCAGGATGTCGGCGTGCCCGGGGCCCAACCTGTGTGGCTGGACTGGCAGATGATCGAGGGCGTGCCGTACGACATCCCGATCATCGGCTACGGCGTCAACAACGTGAACACCTTGCGCCTGTGGCACTCGCGGGCGGCGGAGGGTTTCCGGCTCGACATCTTCAATCAGGGCGACTATGTCCGGGCCGTGGAGGAGAAGAACTGGGCCGAGACGGTCACCAAGGTCCTGTACCCGGCTGACGAGCACTATGCCGGCAAGGAGCTCCGCTTCCTGCAGGAGTATTTCCTCGTGGCCTGTTCGGTGCGCGACGCCACGCGACGCCATCTGCGCCGGCACGGCGATCTCACCCAGTTCGCTGCTCGCAACGCCCTGCAGCTCAACGACACCCATCCGGCCCTGGCGGTCGCCGAACTGATGCGGCTGCTGGTGGACGAACACGACCTGCCGTGGGAACGGGCCTGGGAGATCACCGTGCCCAGTCTGGGCTACACCAACCACACCCTGCTGCCCGAAGCCTTGGAGCGGTGGCCCGTGGCCATGTTCGAGCGCGTTCTGCCGCGCCATCTGTCGATCATCTACGAAATCAACCGCCGCTTCTTGGACCATGTCCGCGTGCTCTACCCAGGCGACCATGCCCGGGTCCGCAATCTCTCGCTGATCGAGGAAAGCCCGGTTAAGCAGGTCCGCATGGCGCACCTGGCCATCGTCGGCAGTCACTCGACCAATGGCGTGGCCAAGCTGCATTCCGATCTGGTGCGTTCGCATCTGGTCCCGGATTTTGCCCAGCTGTGGCCCGAACGCTTCGGCAACATCACCAATGGCGTGACGCAGCGACGCTGGCTGCTGGTCTGTAACCCCGGCCTGGCCGGGCTCATCACCGAGGCCATCGGCGACGGGTGGGTACGCCACCTCGACGAACTGCGCCGTCTGGAGCCGTTGGCCGAGGACAGTGCCTTTCTCGAGCGCTTTCTCGCGGTCAAACGCGATAACAAGCGGCGCCTTGCCGCGGTGATCCGGCACCGTCTCGGCACCGAGGTCGACGTGGACTCGCTCTTTGACGTGCAGATCAAGCGGCTGCACGAGTACAAGCGCCAGCTCCTCAATGCCCTGCACATTGCCGCGCTGTACCGTCGCCTGAAAGCCGACCCGAGCCTGGAGATGGTGCCCCGCACGTTCGTGTTTGGCGCCAAGGCAGCGCCCGGGTACCATCTGGCCAAGCGCATCATCAAGTTCATCAACTCCCTGGGGCAGACCCTGGCCGAAGATCCGGCCGTCGGCGGCAGGTTGCGCGTCGCCTTCCTGCCGGACTACAATGTGTCGCTGGCCGAGGTGATCATCCCGGCTGCCGATCTGTCGGAGCAGATATCGACCGCGGGCAAGGAGGCCTCGGGCACCGGCAACATGAAACTCAGCCTCAACGGTGCGTTGACCATCGGCACCTGGGATGGCGCCAACATCGAGATTGCGCAGGCCGTGGGACTCGAGAATTTCTTCGTCTGCGGCCACCGGGCCGAGGAGATTGACCGGATGGTGCGGCAGCAGGCGTACCACCCGGCGGCATGGCTGGCCGGGGACGAGGAGCTGCGCGGCGTCGTCGAAGCCATTCGGCGTGGCGATTTCAATCAGGGCGAACCGGGGCTGTTCGACGATCTTGCCCACACATTGGTTGAGTGGGGCGACACCTACTTCCACTGCGCCGATTTCCGCAGCTACGCCGACGCCCAGCAGCGGGCCGCGAACCTGTTCGGCGACCGGTTGGCATGGGCGCGCTGTGCGGTGCTCAATGTGGCCCGGATGGGGTATTTCTCCAGCGATCGCGCCATCGAGGAGTACGCCCGAGGCATCTGGCAGTTGTCGCGGGTCCGCGTGCCCACGCCGGCAGGGCCAAGCCCTGAGCCGTGCCCGTCAACCTTGACCTCGTCAGCCGCCCCCACCTGATCGCGCTGGGGACCCCCGACACTCGCTCGCAAAGGCAAGCACCCATGGCCGTCATACTCGAGGTCAGGAACGCGCTGGGTATCATCACTCCGTCCGGCCCGCTCGATGCGGCCGCCGTCGAGTCTTTCCACGCCCAGATGGCTGCCTGGTGGGAGGCCAGCGACCAGGTCGCGCACGTGGTGGTGGACCTGGACCAGGTGGGCTTCATGGACAGTTCCGGATTGGGCGCCCTCATCGGCCTGGCCCGACGGACGGCATCGCGCGGCGGTAGCGTGAGACTGGCCCGGCCGCGTGACAGCGTCAAGCTGGTTCTCGACATCACGCGTGCGAGCCGCCTCTTCCCCATCCACGGCGACCTGGGGCAGGCCATCGCGGCAGCCGAAGCCGGGGCCGGCGCTGCCGGAGCCTGACATCGGGATCCCACCGCGGGTGCCGGCAGTTCCCGCGACGCCCGATCCTGGGAGGGCGGCAGTCAAGCCTGAGCGACGGTCGGCAGCCCGGGGTAACTCCGGGTCAGGTAGCGGTCTCCACCGTTGCTTCCAGTCCCAACATGGCTGCCAGCGCCTCGGTCCGGCGCTGAATGCTCTCACCGCCGAACACCCCGGCCCCCGGGTTAAGGCGCAGGACCAGGCGCCGACCGCGGCGGTTCAGGGTCGCGGCGGCCAGTAGTTGCGGCGTGCCGGCCGACAGCGTGTACGCCAGGCGCAGCGCAGCCCCCAGCACCTCAGCCCGTCGGCGCGCGGCAGCGTCCAACAGGCGGTGCGCTGTGTTCAGGTACGCGGCATCCGCCGCAGCCTCGTAGCGCTGGGCAGTAGCCACAGCCAGAAAAGCCCGATCCGGATGGGCCAGGCCGGCTCCGGGCTGGCGCAACACGCGGTGGAAGGCGTGTTCGGCACGGTAGTCAGGGTGATCGTGACTGCCTACGTCGCTGACCCAGCACGCGGCGGTGCGCAGCGCGGCCTCAGCCGGGCTCTCGGGCGCGAACAACGGCTCGGTCCAGGCCACCAGGGCGGCGGGCAGACCGGCACTCCGGCCGAAGCGCATCGCCAGGTCGCCGGCGGCTGCCTGCATGGGGTCCTGCTGCCGGACGTCCGCGCCAAGTCCCTGCGCGTACCACCCCTCACGGACCCCGTTGGCGCTGAACAGCACTCGGCGACACCCGGTCGCACGCACCAGGCGCCGCAGCACGGCGGCGGCGAAAGGCAGGTCGGCGAGGCGCTTGGCTGGCGCCCCGGGAAAGCGCTCCAGGGTTCTGGGGGTTGCCGCGGCCACCACCTCGGCCAGGTCCCGCGCTTCCTCACGCGGCATCTCGTAGTGGTGCACCAGCGACAGGGGATAGCCGACGCGCGCCATGTGGATGCGCGCCAGAGCGCGCCAGGCGCCCCCCACGAGGTACAGATCGCGCCCTCGCCCTGCCGCGCCCAGCCAGGGTACGGTTGCCAGATCGCCATCGATAACGGGCCGCGTCTTGGTGACGGCTGCCCCGGTTCGCTCGGCCAGCCTGAGCACACCCAACGGCAGGCTGGCGGCTGGACCCGTGGCGCCGGCATCGAAGGCGACCAGCTCGAGCGAGCCCCCGCCGAGGTCGCCCAGAACCCCGGTCGCGGCCGGGAAGCCGAGTAACACCCCCTGCGCGGACAGGTGCGCCTCCTCGTCAGCCGACAGCACGGTGATGCGGATACCCGGCAGCGCAGCCTCAAGGTCGGCAACGAACTGGCGGCCATTGGCCGCGTCGCGCACCGCCGCCGTGGCCAGTACCTCCAGCGGGTCCACGTCCATGGCCCGGGCGACGGCGCAATACCGCTGCATCACGGTAAGAGCCTGGCCCGTGGCCTCCGGGTTGAGTCGGCCCGAAGCCACCAGCCCGCGCCCCAGCCCCAGCACGGCCTTCTCGTTGACGATCGCCAGGGGGTTACGGCCGGCGCCCTCGAACACCACCAGGCGAACCGAGTTAGACCCCAGGTCGACTACACCCCGGCACGGCCGGTTCCGCGACGGAAGGCTGGCAGTCGAGTCATCCAGAGCAGCAGCGTTCACCGTTACCTTACCTCCTGGTTCGGCGGGTTGCGCGTCGGCGGTCGGCCGCCGCAGGCACCTCGGCGGGTTCGTCTGCCGGCCGGGGCGGTGGTGCTAATCGGGCCGCACGCAGGCGACCCCATGGCCCGGTGCAGGCTCGCGCCAGTGCGGCACTGCCTGCCCGCACCGGGGGCGACACCAGGGGCAGCGCGCCTGGTACGGGCAACCCGAGGCAGGCAGCGGCGCCTCGGTCG
>CAITNQ010000313.1 GCA_903893785.1 uncultured Gemmatimonadota bacterium | reverse complement strand
GAATGGCTGGACCACAGCCAGGGGATTGACTCGTACCTCCACGCCATGCAGGGGTATGCCGCCGAGGTCGGCCGGTGGTCCGGACGGTTCGCCGCAGCAGAGGGCTGGCGCCGGCACAATCCCCTGGGGCTGGGCCCGCCCGGGTACGACCCGCTGATGGGCCTTCTGGGGGCGACGGTGCACGAACCCGGGCGCCGGGTCTGAGCCGCGCCGCCCAACGGATCGCGCCCGGCACGGACCCGCGATCGGTGGCACCGCAGCGCGAATTCGCGACCCGCAATGGCTGCCGGTCGGTCGCGTTATCCCGACCGACCGGCAGCGAAAGCAGGCCTGACTCCCGCAGTCCCTCGCCACCCGGCTCCCTGCTTGTCCCCCCCCCAGACCGCCCAAATAGCTGTTGCACTGTAACATAGGGTCCGTCTGGCGACCCGCCATGGCACCGGGATCGGCACCTCGACGGAAATGGCATGAATTTCGCTTTCGCTCTAGTGGTCAAGACCCGATCTGCAGCGGTCGCCACTCACAGCAAGCGAGGTGCCCCATGCCTCTCTACCGACACCCTGATGCCACGGGACGCGAAGACGAGCTGGTGGTTATCGAGGATCCGAACATGTTCGAGCCCGATGAATCGGGGGTGATGAGGCCGACCTACACCTTCATCGACGAGCAGACGGTGCGGGCACACCCGGCGATCGTGCAGTCACTGCTTGAGGGCGCCGAGCGGCTCTGGACCATGGACGAGCTGCTGGACAGCCTCACCCGCCCCTGAGGCACCCGGATCGCCGCCCAAGTCACCGTGGCCCGCGATCCGGGACGGGGCCGACACCGGTGACCGCGACGGGCTCAACGAAACACCAAGGGTCGCGCCGCAGGGCCTGTTCACCCAGCGCCCATACCGCCTCGGCTTCCAGCACCCATACGTCGCCAGCCAACGCCGGCCCCTGCCTGGCCCCATCCCCCGCCAGCAGGTCGGCAATCCGATCGTATCGCTGCCGCCAACCCGCGAAACCGTGCTGGCGGTAACGGCCGCATAGGGTGCGCGCGCGATCATCAACCAACTCGTAGTCGGCGTAGCCGGCGAACAGGTACGGGGGAACGACGCGTTCTTCCACGCCGTGCATAGACGTGTTGGGCCTCAACCCGCACCCGAGCATGACGATCTGCCCGCCGGCCATGGCCAAGCGCGCGAACGGCGAAGCCGGCCCGGCCGGCGTGCGGTCCAGATGGTGGGCCCGCAGCAGCGCGCCGGCACCCGGACCCGAGCCACACACCGAATGGGTCGGATGGAGACTGCGCTGCGTGCCGGGAAGACAGCGGAAGCGCTCCGCCACTGCGCCCACGTGGGTCGGCGTGTTGAGGGCGTGGAAACGCGGCTGGGCAGAGGTCACGTAGCGGTACGTCAGGGCAGGCATCAGCAGGGTTCCCGTCGACCCCAGGGCGCACTGCAGCGCGGCGATGACGGTTTCGGCTCCCCCGCTGACCCAGCCCAAGGCCGACAGGGATGAATGGACCAGGCAGGCCCCGTGGGGGCGCAGCCCGGCGGCGTGGAGTTGCTCCGCCAACAGGGCGATGGTCTGCGGGCCCGTCCTTGTGCCCTGGTTCGTCATGGCAACCCCCTGCCCGATGGTCAGGCCCGCCGGCGTTGGCGCGCCAACGCCGGCGGGCCCGGACCGGCAAGACGCCGGCACGGTGCAGGGCGGCGCGGGAACCGCCGACCGGCTGGGGCGTTGGAGCTTGATTGAGCATTGGCGCGCCGCCGGACCCGACACCTGGGT
>CAITNQ010000312.1 GCA_903893785.1 uncultured Gemmatimonadota bacterium | reverse complement strand
GTTCAGCGCTGGGGCGGGCCGCGGCCAGATCGCCGCGATGGCGCTCACCCAACGGGATATGGCCGGCCCTCAATGCGTGGGCCGCGGCCAGCGACCGGCGCGCGGCGCCGGCCGAATGGCCCCTGCCCCTGAGCACCCGGTCGACCATGGCGGATGCCACCGGTACGGCGCTGCCCACGATGGCCACGCCAGCGGCCGGGGCCAGGGCGAGGGGGCGGTGGCAGCCGGGTTCGACAACGACACGATGAACTCGGCCACGGCAAACGATTCGACGACAGCGGCGTCAACGCCGATCACCGCGCGCCAAGCACCGCGAGAGTTGCACTCAAACGGCGGGCAGTGCGGCCGTGCAGCGATCGAGGGACCGGTACTGGATGGCTTCAGCCACGTGGGTGGAGGCCATCACCTCGGCCTCGTCCAGGTCAGCGATGGTGCGGGCAACCTTGAGTATGCGGTCGTACGCGCGGGCCGACAGCGACAGGCCGTCAATGGCCCGCGCCAGCAGGGACTCGGCCGCGGGCTCCAACGGGCAACACTGGCGCAGCAGACGGGAGGGCATGGAGCTGTTGCTCAACACTCCGGCCTGGTCACGGTAGCGCTCCCACTGACGCGCCCGGGCGGCGTTGACCCGCGCGCGCACGGCCGCCGAGGCCTCGCCAGGTTCCCGGCAGACCAGGTCCTGGTAGCGTGCTGCCGGAACCTCCACATGCAGGTCAATGCGGTCGAGCAGGGGGCCGGAGAGCCGCGCCCGGTAGCGTTGGATGGCGCCCGGGTCGCAGGTACAGTCGTGGGTCGGGTCGCCCTGATAGCCACAGGGACACGGGTTGGTGGCGGCCACCAGCATGAAGTCGGCTGGGAAGGTCACGCTGACGGCCGCCCGGGAGATGCGGATCACCCGGTCTTCGAGCGGCTGACGCAGGGCCTCCACGACATGCCGCCGGAACTCGAGCAACTCGTCCAGGAATAGGACGCCATGGTGCGCCAGGGACACTTCGCCGGGTCGGGGTACTGAGCCACCGCCGGTCATGCCGGCGTCCGAGATGGTGTGGTGGGGAGCGCGGAAGGGGCGCCGGTGAACCAGGGCGCGGTGGGGGGGCAGGACGCCGGCGGCGGAGTGGATGCGGGTCGTCAGCAGCGCCTCGCTGCGGGTCAGGTCCGGCAGAATCGTGGGCAGGCGGCGGGCCAGCATGGTCTTGCCCGACCCGGGCGGCCCGATCAACAGCAGGTTGTGCCCGCCGGCCGCCGCCACCTCCAGCGCCCGTTTGGCGTGCGCCTGGCCGCGGACATCGGCGAAGTCTACCTCGTGCGCCGCCAGTGGTTCTGGGGCTTCGTCAGTGGCCACGTGGGGCCGCAGGCGCACGCTCCCTTCGAGCAACTCGACGGCTTCGGTCAGGGTCTGCACGCCGTAGACCACCAGGCCGCCAGCCATCGCCGCCTCCTGCGCGTTGGAGGCCGGCAGAATGAGACCACGGATGCCCTGCTGCTGCAGGCCAAGAGCCACCGAGAGCGCGCCCCGGATCGGCCGCAACCGCCCGTCCAGAGACAACTCACCGAGCAGGACGAACTCGGCTAGACGCACGGCGTCGACCTGGCCCGAGGCGACCAGAATGCCCACCGCGATCGGCAGGTCAAGGGCGCTCCCTTCCTTGCGTACGTCGGCGGGCGCCAGGTTGACGGTGATGCGGCGCCGGGGCCAGGGGTACCCGGCGTTGCGGACAGCGGCCATGACGCGTTCGCGACTTTCCCGCACCGTCCCGTCAGGCAGGCCGACTACGGTGAACGTGGGCAGTTGCCGTTCGGTGTCCACTTCCACGTCGATGCGGTAGGCATCGATGCCAAGGAGGGCAGCAGAAAGCACAGTGGCAGGCACGGCGACAGGCTCCTTGTCATGGCCACATTCGCGGCGGACGGCTGCGGGGCGCGGTGCCCCCGGCAGAACGCATTGGCGCGGCAGCCCAGCCTGTGGCCAGCGGCCGGCGGCCGCGGGTATCTGGCCCGCGAGTCGGACCCGCGCGGCTGGCCTCCTTCGGGTGCCATCCCGCTCCGGAAACCTGCGTTAAGCCGACCGGACGCACCTGACACCATGGCCGGCTCCGCGGCGCTGATCACGCCGGCGCCCCATCCCGGTCTGCGGACCCGCATCGGGCGGGCGCAGGCAGGCCACACGCCGCGTCCGCGGACAGGCGTGCACTCGTGGTCGGCTGATCGCCGGGGTTGCCCACGAGGCGAGGCTGCCAGGGCACCGCGCAAGTTCCATGCCGTGCTTGGACAGGGCGGGATAACGGGGCCAAACCGGTCGGAGGGGGCCGATGCAGACGGGCCACCCACGCCGGTCCGTGTCATTGTGGTGACACGCCGTGTGAACTGTCGGGGACGCAGGCGCCGGGCTGTCCGTGCGCGGCGGCGGCCGTCTGTCCGGACTACGCGGCCGACGCCCTGCACCGGCCGGCCACCTGGGCGGTGACCGGGCCTTGGTCGGGTTGGCTGCCTTCGCGGTCAGCCTGGTTCGCGGCGGCCCTGGCCACCCGCCTGGCGGTCGGGGACCTTGAGCACGATGACGGTGACATCATCCTGGCGCCCGGTGCTGGCGGTAAAGC
>CAITNQ010000311.1 GCA_903893785.1 uncultured Gemmatimonadota bacterium | reverse complement strand
GCCACGAGTTCCTTGCCCGTACCCCGCTCGCCCAGAATGAGGAGCGGTTCGTCAGATTGGATGTGATGGGCGATCGCGCGGTTGAGCGCGGTCATGGCCGGGCTCTTGCCAAGCAGTTCGCCGTATTGCTCTGCTTTGTCATCGCGCAGGAACTCGGCCAGCGCCTCCTCGTCCTCGCGCGCTGCCCCAACCGCCAAGTCGGTGGCGCTCAGGCGGTGCGAGAGGATCTTGAGGAGTTCCCGCAGCAGCCCCGGATGCGCCTCGGTAACCGCGTCAAAGGCGGCGGCATCAAGAGCCAGGGCCTCCGTGTCCTCCAGAGCGGCCACGTCGGCTGATGTCCTATCACCGGACAGCAGCGACATCTCGCCAACGCAGTCCCCCTCGCGCAGGACGGCCACCGGGGTCGCTCTGCCAGCATCGCCACGTACGCGCACCTCGATGCGGCCTGAGGTGATCAGGTAGAAGCAGGCGGCTGAGTCGCCTTGGCGGATCAGCAGCTGCCCCGCCTGGAACGCCACTGGACGCATCGCCCCAGCGATGGCGTTGAGCGCACTTTCGGGCAGGGCCTGCATGAGGCGGGACTGCCGCAGGCTGGCGACCACGCCGCCCCCGGCGGCCTGATCGGGTTCCGACCGAACGGAGCCATGCACCATGGGGCGTCACTCTCGCTGGTGATGGGTGACCAAGTCGGTCTCGGAGCGAAGGTGTGCCTTGGTTCAGGTAGGCCCAATGTACCGACGTGCCTGCGGGACGCTACCGAGCGGTGTGCTGTGGTTGGCGATACCGCCCTCGCTGCCGAGCAGGTACGGCTCGTGGATGGCGCCCCGGCCCAACCGACTCGGCCTTAAGCCTACTTCCTCGGCGCCCGTAGCACTACAGCCGCAACACTACCGTGGCGGTGTACTGGAGAGCACGCGGCGTGCTGGCGCCTCCGATGGGCCGCCAGACAGACCGACGCACCAGACCCACGTGGCACGCCCACACCTGTGACCTGTACCACGCCGCGGTTGACCGCACGCCCGCGAAGGGGAGTGTTGACACCAGCCTTGATGGGGTCGTGTGCGCAGCATCAACAGTTTGGCGCCACCGAGTGATGGGTCGGCGTGCCCGCAGGCTCCCCGCGAGCTGGGCTGCGGCCGCCGGGTTTCGGCGAACCGGAAGCGCGAGGCCGTGCCACGCTCTCCTCACGTGAGGGCATGCAGCTGCTGTCCCGCGATTTCGGCGCCATGGCAGCCGTCCTGTCGCGCCGCCACGCGAAACCGCCAGAGCAACGCGCCGGTAACCGGGCTTCACGCCACTTTGGCTGAGCCGCCGTACCTTGCCCAGCGCTGCCTCCCAGGCCGGCACCGGCCGACGCGCGGACCGCCCCACTCGGCAGTCTGGCTGCCCTGGAGGCGACAGGGCCTGGGGGCAAACCGCGGCATTCTACAAGGACATCAGAGGGTCGGCACGTGGTGCTCCCTGGTCCAGGTCCACCGCCAGGGCAGCCGATGGCTTATCTTCACCGGTGCACCATCGCCGGGGCGTCGCCGGCCATGGGCGGCCCGCCCCCGTCGGCCTGGGCGCGGGCTGGGTGGAGCCCTTTCCGGCGCGACCCGAACCGGGGTTGGCCGGCGTCCGGCTGGCCTTGAGGGCCGTTCCCCGAACAGGCATAGGGACGGGGCGGCGGTCGCAGCCGTGCCGGTGCGCGCCCTTGCCTGCCACGGCGTGTACGGCCGCCCTGCCGCGAACTGATGGAGGACCGCATGCAGTTCATCGACAGCCATGCCCACGCGTACCGCAAGCCGCCGCCCATCTATGGCATGTGCACGCCCGCCCAGGTGATTGCCCGCTACGACGAGGCCGGCATCGAGAAGGGCGCGCTGCTGCCGGTGGTCAACCCGGAGATCTACCTGCCCCAGGCCAACGAGGACATCCTCGAAATGGTCGAGCAGCACCCGGGGCGCTTCTTCGCCTTCTGCAACGTTGACCCGCGGGCGGTCACCAACTCGGCCGATGCACCGCTGTGGCAAGTGCTCGGGCACTACCGGGACCAGGGCTGTCGGGGGGTGGGCGAGATCATGCCCAATGTGCCTATGCGCGATCCCCTGGTCCAGAACTTGTTCAAGCACGCGCAGGACGTGGGCCTGCCGGTTACCTTCGACGGCTCCGACCAGGTGGGCGGCGACTTTGGCCTGTACGACGATCCGGGCCTGCCGCAACTCGAGCACAGCCTGCAGCGCTTCCCCAAGCTGATCATGATCGCGCACGGGCCTGTCTTCTGGACCGAGATCGCGCCCCTGACCACCCCGGCCGAGCGCAAACCGCCCTTCTTCCCTACAGGAGGCCAGACGCCCTGGCCGCGATCCAACGGCCCCATCGACCGCGAGGGCGTCGTGCCGACGCTCTTCCGTCGCTACGGCAACCTGTACGGCGAACTCTCAGACGCGGCCCAACCGTTGGCCCGCGACCCTGAGTACGGCGCCCGTCTGCTCACCGAATTCCAGGACCGGTTGCTGTTCGGCACGGACCTGTGCGCCGTGGGGCAACCTTTCACCACCCGGCAACTGCTGCTCGATTGGCGCGCCGCCGGCCGCCTCAGCGACGATGTCTTCCGCAAGATCGCGCGCGATAACGCCGTCCGCCTGTTCGGGCTCTGAGCCGCTTCACGGACGGTGCCGACCCGCCGGTGCTGCCAGTTACCGCGCACCGAAGATCCAAGTGAATCCGCGCGCGGAACCACCCAGCGCGAACGCGGATCCACGTCACGGTGCCGCCCCTGATGACGAGGTCGGCGCGGAGCTCGGGTCAAGAAGCGGTGTTGCCGGCCACCGGACCCCGAGCATACCCGCCCCGCACCCACGCACGCTCACGCGCAACCGTGCTCGCAGACACGTGCGCAACCGCGCGCGAGGCCGACCCGTGCGCACGTCAGCGTCGTTACGGCGCTGCAGGGACCTGATCCGGGCGCACGACTGGAGGCCTCAACCCGCGCCGCCTGATACCGGAGGATGATGGCCATGGCCCCCATGCAGATCGTCTGTCCCGATGGCGCTGCCCCCCTGATCCGGTTGGCCGTGTCCGAACTGCAGCGGTACGTCCGCCTGCTGTTCGGCTTCCATCCCCTGGTGGGGGAGCGCGTCACCGGCCCTTCGGTGCAGGTTGGCGGCCCTGTGCCGGCACCGGGGCTGGCGGCCGAAGAATACCGGGTCGAGCCCCGGACCGTCGCGGGTCACGAGGTGGTGGCGTGTCTGGGCGGCTCACCGCGGGCCACTCTCTGGGCCGTGTACGAGTTGATCGAGCAGTGGGGCGTGCACTACCTGATCCAGGGCGATGTGCTGCCCGAAGACGCGGGCCCCTTCCACCTGCCCCGGGTCTGTCTGCACCGGCAGCCGGTGTTCGCCCGGCGCGGCTTCCGCGTCCTCAACGACATGGCCAACTCGGGGATCTTCTGGAGCCTGGCGGACCACCAACGGCTCTTCGCCCAGTTGTCCAAGTTGCGCTTCAACGCGGTGCTCGTTTCCACCTACCCACACCAGCTGTGGACCCACTGGAGCTTCCGCGGCGTCGAACGCCGCACGGGCGGGCTGTGCTACGGCTACGAGCATCCGGTCCATCCCCAAACCATCGGCCGCGAGCGGTTCGGCGCCATCGACATGTTCACGAATCCGGACTTCCAGGGCGCGCGCACGTACGAAGACCAGCTCGCGGTCGGCCAGCGCTTCCTGCGCGGCCTGATCGACGCAGCCCACGACCGCGGCCTGGAGGTGAACCTGGTACAGCACTTCACCGACTTCCCTCCCGAATTCCTGCGCCACCTGCCCGCGTGGACCGAGGCCGACGGCATCCATCTTCCCGAGGCCACGGTGCAGCAGCCCCAGTGCGCCCGTTTGGGTCTGGCTCAGGTGGGTGGCGATCCGGCCCTGGAGCGCTACCGCTCGCCGCTCAACCCGGTGTATGTGGACATGGTGGAATCGTGGTTTCTGGCCCATGCCGAAGCCTACCCGGATGTCGACTGCTACGGCTTCACGCAACCCGAATTCCCACCCGGTGCCGCCGGCCTGCAGGAGTGCTGGGAGGCCCTCGACGCCCGCTATGATCTGGAGCGGCGGCTGCCCTTGGCCGGCCTGGCAGAGCAGGCCCGTTCGACGCCGGTCGACAGCCTGATGCCGCCGGCGCGCATGGTCACCGAGCTCCACGGCGCCATCCAGACCCTCAGGCTCCTGGACCAGCTCCTGGTGGAACGCCAGGTGCTGTCCCGGTGTGCCAACCCCCGGATCCGGGTCACGGGCACCTTCATGAGCGAGTATGCCCACCCCCTGGTGCCACTGGTCCTGCCGGCGGACCGCTTCGAGTTCATGGCCATCGTCGATTACCTGCCGCGGCATGTGGCCCAGCGTCTGCACACCTTGGCCTTTGCCCGCCAGACCGACATGCCGGTCAGCCTGATCACCACCATCGAGGACGACAACGTCGGCTTCTTCCCGCAACAGGTGACCCCAAGCCTCCACCGCATTGTGCAGGGAATGCGGGCGCACGGCCTGCAGGGGTTCTGGTTCCGACAGTTCGACATCAGCCCGCACGAGCCGGCTATGTACTACATGGCGCGGGCCGCCTGGGATCCTGGCATTGCGCCAGACGCTGCGTACCGGGACTTCAGCCGGCGCGTCTGCGGCGCGGGCGTCGCGCCGGATCTGGTCCAGGTGTTCCACCAGGTCGAGGAACTGGAGCAGGCCTCCAATGACCTGTGCGGCGTCGGCTTCCTGATGCCCAATCTGTACAGCAAGCTGTGGCAAGGCGGCAGCGACGAGCAGCGCCTTCGGCTGCTGGAATACGCGCGTCGGATCGACCCCATCGAGCGCGCCATGGCCGCGGTAACGAGCGGCAGCATCGCCCCCGGTCGGCCCTGGGCCGAACAATACGGCGGGTTCCTCCGTTTTGCGGCCGAGTACGCCCGCACCGTGGCGGCGATCATCGATGCGCGCAGCGCCTATGGCCGCGCCCGGGAGCGCCAGGAAGCGCGCGACTTCCAGGGCTATGGCGAAGCCATGGACGGCACGGTGGTGCTGCTGCGCGAAGCCCTGAAGCTGTCGGAGCAGGCCCTGCGCACCTGGAATGCCCGCGTCACGGACGCGACGGATCTGGGTACCCTGGCAGCGCTAAACGCGTACGGCCACGACTACCTGCGCGGCTTGGCCTGGCAGATCTACCTGGAGAGCCAGTTCTACGGTTTCAGTCTGGCGTAGTCCTCTGCAGCGCGCAATTGCCCCATAGCGGCTTGCAGCCGGTCGAGGGTGTCGGCCAGCTGCTCGACCGCGGCGTCGTCCAGGCTGGTGAACGGGGCCCGCCGCCAGCGTCCGGTCAACCCGCAGCGCTCGGTGATGCCGTGCAGTGCCGCGTCGAAGCCGCCGGGCATGGCCAGGATCTCGTCGAAGAATGGCCGGTCTATCTGCTCGATGATCCGGCTCGCCAGCTGCCGATCGTCGGCGCCGATCGCCTGCCAGTAGGCCCGTGTGACCTCGGGCATGAAGGTCACGAAGGTGGACAGATAACCTCGGCAGCCATAGGGCCACAGCTCCAGGTGGAACGCTTTCTGACCGCCGGCGAACAGGGTCCAGTGATCGCGGACCAGGGTCGTCATGGCCGCGTCGTACCCACCGGTTACGTCAGCCTTCATGGCCAGCACCGGCGCTGCGCGCTCGATCAGTTCGCGGGCAATGGCCAGGCCCTCGGCGGCGCCGTTGCGCTGAAATTCGGCGCTGTTGGCCATCGCCGGCACGCACTGGGCGATAGCCAGGTAGTGGTCCACGATGGTCTGCCGACTCAGGCAGCCGGCGTACCACTGAGGCAGGAACACCTGCACCATGTCAGCGCCAATCTCCCGGCAGTAGACCCCGAACTCCACCGCCTGGGGCGTGGCCCAGCGGTTCGTGGAGGCCACCACCGCCACCCGTCCGGCGGCCGCTTCCACCACTGCCTGCGTCAGCGTGGCGATCTCGGCGTCGCTCAGCACGGCAAACAGGCTGTCGCCCCAGGTGATCAGCAGGGCGCTGGCGCCGGCGGCAATGTCGAACTCTACGATCCGCCCCAGGCTCGCGTAGTCGACGCTGCCGTCGGCCGCAAACGGCGTGCGGATCGAGGCAATGGGGCCGGCCAGCGCCGCCTGCACACGTTCTCTCTCCATACCCCCTCGTGTTGCGCGGGCTGTGACTCGAGCCGTTCCGGCACAATGGCGGACGTGGCGCCGTCGATGGGGCCTTGGCACCGAGTCCAGGATTCGGGCCCTCTGCCGGCGCCGTTGGAGGCCGATCGGACGGCGGCCGCGCAGCTGCACGGCCGATGCGGCGTGAGCGCCGGCTGCCGCAGGGCTCGTGGCTCCGGGCCGACCCCGAAAAAGGCCTGCAGCCCGCACCAGCGCCGGCTGCTCGTACCCCCACACCCCCTTGACGGGCCCTGCCGTAGAACCTATACCATCGGCTCAGGCGCGTGCAACCGCGCCCGGTCCACGCCGCGCGGCTGACCGGGCCGGTCAGCGCGGTCGGCCGCGTACCGGCGGCTCCCCGCCGTGGCCCCCCACGCGCTCACACTCCATGCCGCCCCGCGTCTCCGAGGTCCGTTGCGCATGTCGCCACCGCGGATCACCGTGGCCATACCGGTGTACAACCAGGCTCCCTTCATCGGCCGCGCGATCGAGTCTGTGCTCGCCCAAACATGCTCTGATTGGCGCCTGCTGATCGTCGACGACGCCTCCACCGATGGTACCGTGGCCGTGGCGCGGACCTACCGCGATCCGCGTATCGAGATTCTGTGCGAGCCGGTTAACGCCAGGCAGGCGGGGAACTGGAACCGGTGCGTGGCCCGCGCCACCACGGAGTACCTGCAGCTGCTGTGCGCGGACGACGAGCTCCTGCCGTCCGCCCTGGCCGCCCTGGCCGCGGCCTTGGATCGCCACTCCGATGCGGCCCTGGCCGCCGGCCAGCGCTCAGTGGCCACCCAGTCAGGGCGCATCCTGCGTGCAGCGCACGGGCTCGGGCCCTTGGCTGACTGGGTGGCGTCAGGCGCGGCGCTACGAGCCACGGTTCGCGCCGGCACCAATCTGCTTGGTGAACCCTCCGCAGTGATGCTCCGCCGGGCCAGCCTGCCCACCGCCGAGCCGTTCCGGGCTGCGGCCGGTTACTGCCTGGACTGGGACCTGTGGGTGCGCGTCCTTGAAAAGCACCCCATGGTCGCGCTGCGCCAACCCGTGGCCGTGTTTCGCGTGCACGGCGGTTCGGATTCAGTGTCGGTGTTCTCCCGGCGTCAACTGCAGGACGCGGAGCGACTGCTGCGCGACCTGGCGTCTCGCCTGCCTCACAACGGGCTCAGACCGGGCGATGTGCGGGCGGGCCTGCGGCGCGCCCGTTTCGTGGTGTACCGACGCCGAGCCCTCTACGCTCTGGTCAGGCTCCTCCAATAACTCCACATGACTGGGCACCTACAGCGATCGCGGCGACCCCCTGGCCGCACAGCAGCAACCGTAAAGAAAGGCCACTGATGTCGGAGCCAGTTAGCAGCCCGCCCCCGGGTCAGGAGCATGACGAGCAGGGCCGGGCCCTGTACCGTTGCGGCACCTTGGTGTACACCAAGCGCGGCCTGGTGATGCTGTTCGCCTGGCTGCTGTGGGGCGACTTCTGCTTCACGCTCATGGAGACCGTGGTCCCGAGCATCCTACCGCTCAAACTGCGTGCGCTGGGCTCAGCCAACTGGGTCATCGCCGCGATCATGAGCACGCTGCCAGGCATCTTCAACACCACCATCTGCCCGTGGGTCAGCTCCAAGAGCGACCACTACCGCAGCCGGTGGGGACGACGGATTCCGTTCATCCTGTACACCATGCCGTTCCTGACCGCGTCGCTGCTGTTCATTGGTTTCAGCGACACCTTGGGTGGTTGGCTGCATGCCTGGATGTTCACTGGCAGCACCGTCAAGCAGACCACCGTGGTCATTTTCCTGCTGGCGGTGTTTGCCGGAATGTTCGACCTGTTCAACATGTTCGTGGGGTCGGTCTACTGGTACCTCTTCAACGATGTCGTGCCTGAGCATCTGCTCAGCCGCTTCTTCGGCTGGTTCCGCATGGTGGGCTATGCCAGCGGCGCGCTCTACAACTACTTCATCTTCCAGTACGCCCTGAGCCACATGCAGCTCATCTACACCTGTGCTGCCGTCCTGTATTTCGTCGGCTT
>CAITNQ010000310.1 GCA_903893785.1 uncultured Gemmatimonadota bacterium | reverse complement strand
GCGCTGCAGATCGCGGGCAGTGACTGCGGAGCCTTTCTCGGCGGCGTCGTCAGCTCCTCGGGCCATAACATTGAGAGCGGTACATCGTGTAACTTCACGAATACTGGCGATCAGCAGAACGTCAGTAGCGGTAGCCTGAAGCTGGGCAGCCTTGCCGACAACGGCGGCCCTACACAGACGATGGCGCTCGGCGCGGGCAGTGTGGCGATCGACGTCGTGCCCACCGGCACCGCGGGCACGACCGATCAGCGCGGCATGAAGCGCGACTACGGCACGGGGAACAAGAGCGACGTCGGCGCGTATGAGGCGCGCGAGGTGATCACCCAGGGCGATTGCGGCGGCGCGGATCTGAGTGGGGTACAGGACTTCGCGTTCGCGTCGGGGACGGTATCGATCTTCGTGAACAGCGCCAATGGGCTGAAGTGCATCAGCGTGGAAGAGGCCGGCATGGGACACCCGGCAGCCACCGGCCCCGGTTCGACCGACAACTGGTGGCACATCAGGGGCAACATCAACAGCGGCTTCGATGTCGATCTCAGCGTGCCGATCAGCTTCACGCCGGGCGCCAACCCGCGCCTGTGCCGTTACACTCAGACCGGCCCCTATGGGTGGGCCTGTTTGCTGGGCACCGCCAACGCGGGTACGCTCAACGTCAGCGGCGTCACCGCGTTCTCCGATTGGACTGCCGGCAATGAAGTCGGCGCCAACGCGATAGAGGTGCGTGACTTGCGCGGCTCAGCCCAGCCCTGGTGGCAGCGGCTCGCCGCATGGCTGGGCCTGCGATGACGTTTTAACGCAAGGGCGCAAAGGAACCAGGACGCAAAGATCCCCATTGCGGTTTTTCTTTGCGTCTTCGCCGCTTGGCGTCTTTGCGTTAAAGCTGAGTCCTTTTCAACGCAAGGGCGCAAAGAATCGAAGGCGCAAAGCGTCCTACCTCACACGCGGCGCCGCCCCCTGCGGGTCTTGCAGGGGGCGGCGTGCGGTTAGGCGTTGGTCTTACTGGGCGAGGGCCAGGCTGACCTTGTCGAAGTAGGCGGTGGCATTGAGGATCGGCGTGCAGAAGAAGCGCACCGAGATCTTGGTCGCCCCGGCCGGGATCACGAAGGAGGTCGTCACCGTCGTGTAGGTCGCACTCGTGACACCCGTCGTGCGGGCGCTGAGGATGTCCGTGTTGTGCGTGTAATCGCGCACCTGGTAGCGACCAGCCGTCGTGCCGTTGCCCCGCGTCGCAAAGCTCAACTGGTAGGTCGCCCCTGCCGTCACCGGGATCAACTGCTCCACCACCGGGCAGGCCGTCGTCGTGCGCACGATCTTCACCGCGCTGCTGCCGTCCGCGGTCGTCGTGCTCGACTCGATGCGATCGCCGTTGGTGTCGTTGACGTAGGAGGTCACCCAGCTCGTGTACGCATCGCTGACATTGTCATCCACACTGCCGGTATGCGTCTCGAAGCTGAAGTTCTGCACCAGCGTGGGGGCCGGCGTGGGCGTGGGCGCCGGGGTCGGCGCCGGCGTGGGGGTCGGCGTCACGGCACCGGCCACTACCGCCAGGTCAGCCGTCATCGTCGTCCCGCTGTTGCTGATGTTGACCACGGCCACGGAGGTGTCGCTGCTCGCCGCGTAGCTGCTGCTGCCCGTCGTGCTGCTGAAGGTGAAGGTCCGGTTGTTCGCCGTGCCCGGGAAGACATCGCCAGCGTCACCGCGGTTGGTGTTGGCTTCCAGGTCCAGCCGGCCGTCAGCCTGCTCCAGTGCCACCTTGTAGTGGCTGGTGCCGCACAGCCAGTTCTGCGCCTGGCGGCATTCGGCCGTGTTGTTGCTCTTCGCCTCGTCGATGTGCCACACCAGCAGCCCGGCGGCCGGCAGACCGGCGTCGTAGCCCACCTGCTGGCGGTTCTCGACCAGGAAGTACTCCTTGCTGGTGGCGCCGTCGGTCCACAGGCGGTAGGCCGTGGCGCTCGTCTCGGCGGCGGGCAGGGCCGCGGCGCTGCGGGTGCTGGTCACCACGGTCGGGGTCAGCCAGCCCAGTTGGCTGCGTGACCAGGGGTCGAGGAAGGCCGGCTGGCCACCGCCGGGGTAGGCGCCATTCCAACTGCCACCGGCCATCAGGCTCCAGTTACCCAGCCCTTCCGAGCTGTTGTCGGTGTCGTACAGATCGGGCAGGCCCAGGGCATGGCCCAGTTCGTGCGCATAGACGCCGACGGTCATGTCGCCGGGGGTGACCCAGTATTCGGGCTCGGTGGTGTAGGAAGTCACCCACTTGCCGTCGAGCTGGGGCGGGTTGGCCGGGCCCCAGGAGTGCGACCAGATGTCGTTGACGTTGCCGGTGAACTCGGCGCCGCGGCCGGCGTGGATGATGAAGACGGTGTCGACCTGGCCGTCAGCGTCGTTGTCGTAGCGGGAGAAGTCGACGGCGGCATCGGCCAGGCGCACGGCGTCTTCGGCCAGCTTCTGCGCGTTCTGCGGGTAGAGGCCGTTGATGCCGTAGGCGCCGGCGACGTAGGAGCTGTAGGTCTGCGGCATGGTGCACCAGCCGATGCTCGAAGGCAGGTTGACGGTGACGATGTCGAGTGCGCCGTAGGAGACAGCCTTGTAGTAGTCGTTCAGGGTGCCGGTGGTGCCGCCGAAGAGCAGGGTGTCGAAGGTGGTGGCGCCGACCTTGGCCGGGTTGTCGGTGAACTGGACGAGGAGCGCCAGGCCGCGCCACTGGCCGGTCAGGTTGCGGGCCAGCTTGCGGGCCTGCTCGAAGCCGGCGCTGTTGAGGCGGGTGCGCTGCTCAGGATCGGCCAGGAAGTCGGGCAGGCGCTTGTCACCGCGGCGAATGCTCTCGAGCAGGGCGGGGGCGGGCGGCGCCAGGGAGAGTTCCGGCTTGCGCAGGTCGCTGGGGACCGCCTGAGCGACGGCGGGGCCGGCATTGGCATCCAGCCACTGATCGAAGGCGGCGAGCACGTTGGCGCAGGAGCCGGTGGGCGTCGGGGTGGGCGTGGGCGTCGGGGTGGCGGGGACGGTCCAGGTGAAGGTGCGAGTGAAGGAGTTGTCGCTCTCGCTGCTTTCGCTGATGACGTTGGTGCAGTCGGCATTCAGCTTGAGGCTGTGGACACCGGCGGTGGTGACGGTCGTCTGGAGATCACGCGCCGAGGCGTAGTAGCCGGCGGGCAGGTTGTCGACGTAGGTGCGGGCGACCTCGACGTTATCGACGTAGAGGCAGAGGTACATGCGGCCGGTGGCGGCGGCGGTCCCGCTGTTGGCGACGGCGATATCGACGTAGGAGACGGTGCCCGGGGTCAGGGTGCCGGCGACGGTGGTGCCGGTAACGCTGTCGGCGGTGAGGGCGGCATCCCAACCGGAGGGCTTGTAGGGCTTGATGTTGGCTTTGGCGGCCGCGTTGGGTGCGGCCTGGGCGTCGGCGGGCAGGGGTGCGATGCGCATGCTGGCGAACGGGGCCGGCGTCTCAGGCGCCGCGGCGGAGACCAGCGGGAAGGCCACGAAGGCCACCAGGGCGATCAAGATAACCGTAAGGCCGAACATGCAAGCTTTCATCGTGATATCCTCCAGGGTGATTACTACCCTAGTTGTATCACGATGAAAGGTTTGGGTAAATAGGCCCTT
>CAITNQ010000309.1 GCA_903893785.1 uncultured Gemmatimonadota bacterium | reverse complement strand
TCCTCGCCTTCGGGAATACCCGCCAGGATCACACGCCCACCGATGCGTACGGCGCGCGTGGCGTGGTCGGGCGCTGCGGCTGAGTCCGTCGCCTCGATGACGACATCCACCCCCCGGCCTCCCGTCCACTCGGCTATCGGCTCGAAGGACGTGGCCCAGGCGTCGGCTCCCATGCGGCCGGCGGTTGCCGCCCGTCCTGGCAGGGGGTCCACGACGTACACCTCACCGGCTCCGGACAGGCGCGCCACCTGCATGACCAGCAGGCCGATCGGCCCGGCGCCCAGTATGGCCACCGTCTCCGCCAGCTTGAGGTGCGCCAGATCAACGGCATGGAGAGCCACGCCCAAAGGCTCGAGCAGGGCCGCGGCCGTCGGCGAAAGGCCCGTCGGGACGGCGTGCAGCAATTCGGCCCGGGCCACGGCGAATTCTGCTAGCGCTCCGGCGAACGCCGGGGGCGAACCGGCGAAGCGTACGTGCGGGCACAGGTTGCGGTGGTCGCGTCGGCACCACTCACACTGGCCACAGGGGGTGGCCGGGTCTACAGCCACCAACGTGCCCGGCGGCAGGCCGCGCCCAACGCCCCCTTCGTCCGCTACCCAGGCGGAATACTCGTGCCCCAGGATCAGCGGCTGCGTGATCCGCGCCGTGCCGATACCGCCCTCGCGGTAGTAATGGTGATCGCTGCCACACAGTCCCACGGCGGCCACCTGGAGCAGCACTTCTCCGGGTCCCGGGACGGGTCTGGGCACGACTTCGTAACGCACGTCGCCGACACCGTGGATGCGCGCCGCGGCCATGTTCGGGGGCGTGAGCAAGGTCGACCTCCGGCTGGGGTATGCCTATACTTCGGACCGGCGCCAGCCTGTGCCGCAGGGGCGCCGTCCGAGACACTATGGCCGCGCCCGGTTGGCCACAAGGCCAGCCATCGCGGCGCTGATTTGGCCCCCGGTCAGCGTGGCCGGGCGGGTGGTGACCGGGCGCTGACCAGCGTTCCCGGTGGGGAGGCGACGGCGTGCGGGTGCTCCTGTCGACCGAGACGATTGCGCAGCGGGTGGCAGAGCTGGCGGCCCGGATCGCCGCCGACCATCCCGACGAACTGCCGGTCTTCCTCGGCGTGCTCAAGGGTGCGGCGCCGTTCCTGGTGGACCTGATTCGCTGCCTCCCAGAGGCCCGCCGCGCCGAGGCGGTGTACGATTTCGTCGACGCCAAGAGCTACACCGGCACGACCAGCCGCGGCGTGGTCGAACTCTGCAGCGCGGGGCAGATTGTGTTGACCGCTCGGCCGGTGCTGGTCGTCGACGCCATCGTCGACAGCGGCCTGACCCTGAAGACCGTGCTCGATTGGGTCCAGGGGCAGGGGCCGGCCTCGGTGCGGGTCTGCGCTCTGCTGGACAAGAGCAGCCGTCGCACCTGCCCGGTGCCGGTGGACTACCGCGGCTTCGTCATCGAGGACTTTTTCGTCGTCGGCTACGGGTTGGACCGTGACCAGCGCTACCGGGCCCTTCCCCATGTCGCCGTGCTGCGTTGAACCCGGGGCCGCCGCGCGCCGGTAGGCAGACCGGCCCGCGCCACGACCAAGGAGCTTCCATGCCACCGTTGAAAGTGATGGTTACCGGCGTCAACGGCCTGATCGCCGGTTGTGCGTACATGCACCTGCAGCAGCAACCCGAGCGCTATGAGGTCCACGCCATGGCGCGGCGGCGGCAGGCCTCTGAACGCGTTCCGGCCGGCCGCACACTCACCTTCCCGCGCGGGCGCTTCACCCAGGTGGACCTGGCTGACCTGGAGGGACTGGAGCGCGCTTTTCGGGGCATGGACGTGCTCGTGCACATGGCGGCCGATGCCCGCCACGATGCCGGTTGGGAACACATCCTGGCCAGCAATATCGTCGGCGTGCGCAACGCTTTCGAGGCGGCCCATCGGGCCGGGGTGCGCCGGGTGGTCTACGCCAGCTCGATCATGGTCTCCTGGGGGTACCAGCAGGAGGAGCCGTACAAGGCCATTGCCGAACGTCGGTTGGAGGAGCTCCGCGAGGAAGAGCTGCACCCGGTGACCCACGAATGGCCCGTCCGCCCCACGGGTCTGTACCCGGCCAGCAAGGTGTGGGGCGAGGCCCTCGGCCGCTACTACGCGGACGTGCACCGCATGTCGGTGATCTGCCTGCGCATCGGTTGGGTCAACGGTGACGACCACCCGCGCGCCGGCCTGGGCATGGCGCCGATCTGGTGCAGCCAACGCGACATCGTGCAACTGATCGAGCGCGCCATCAATGCCCCCGAGGATCTGCACTATGACATCTTCTACGGCGCCTCCAACAACCGGTGGCGCTGGGTGGATATCGACCACGCCCGCCAGCGCCTGGGTTATCTGCCCCAGGACACCGCCGACGACCGCCTGACGCCGCCGGCCTGACTCTGGGCCACTGCAGCCACCCACCCGCACTCTCGACGGAGACTTGGACCATGACCGAGCCACGGGGCGATGTGATCGCCCACTCCCAGGCCGATGAGTTGACCGCTGCCCAGCCGGCCTGGCTGGAGCAGCGGCTGGAATGGTTCCGCGACCTGCGCTTCGGCCTCTTTCTGCACTGGGGGATCTACTGCCAGTGGGACTGCTGCGAATCGTGGCCCCTGGTCGAGGAAGACACCTGGGCGCGCCCGGATGACATGGCCTGCTGGCGCGAGCGGGACCGCGACTTCGCCCGTTTCTGCCGCGACTACCGCCAGCTCAACCGGACCTTCAATCCGTTGGACTTCGACCCGCAGCGCTGGGCCCGTGCCGCCGCCGCGGCGGGCATGGGGTACGTGACCTTCACTACCAAGCATCACGACGGGTTCTGCATGTGGGACACCCGGACCACCGACTACCGCATCACGGGTCCGGATTGCCCTTTCCACACCGACGCGCGGTCGGATATCGTCGGCCGCGTCTTCGACGCTTTCCGTGGCCAGGGCCTGGCCATCAGCTGCTACTTCTCCAAGTCTGACTGGCACACGCCCTACTACTGGCATCCCGGGGCGCCGGCGCGGACGCGCAACCCCAACTACGACACGCACGCCCACCCGGAGCGCTGGGAACAGTTCGTCCGCTACACTCACGCTCAGGTGGAGGAGTTGATGACCGGGTACGGGCCCATCGACGTCCTCTGGCTCGACGGTGGCCAGGTCCGTCCGCCGGATCAGGACATCCGCATGGCGGACATGGCGGCCATGGCTCGGCGGCATCAGCCGGGCCTGATCGTCGCCGACCGCACGGTAGGGGGCCCCTACGAGAACCTGATCACCCCCGAGCAGCTGATTCCCGACACACCGCTGGCAGTGCCCTGGGAGTCTTGCCTGACCATGGGCGACAGCTGGAAGTACGTGCCCCACGACCGCAACAAGCCGGTGGGCCAACTGCTGCGCATGCTGGTTGAGGTAGTCGCCAAGGGCGGCAATCTGCTGCTGGGCACCGGGCCCACGCCGGACGGCACGTTGACCGCCGAGGCCCTGACGCGGCTCGACGAGATCGGTGCCTGGATGACGGTCAACGGCGAGGCCATTCGGCGCAGCCGCCCGGTGGCACCCTACAGCGAGGGGAATGTGTTCTACACGCGCCGCGGTGAGACTGCCTATGCCCTGGTCTTTGACGCTGAGGAGAGCGTCGAGCTGCGCGGGCTGCAGCCGCCGGACGGTGCGGCCGTGCGCCTCCTTGGCTGGCCCGCGGCCCTGACCTGGACCCGGGCCGACCATGCGGCCAGGGTCACGTTGCCGGCGGCGGCTCGGGCTGCCCTGCCCACTGGACCGGTAGTCTTCCGCTTTCCGCTGCAGACGCGCTGAGCGGTGCGTCTGCCGGGCCCGATGCGCGCTCCTGTCGCGGGTCGTGTCCGGGGTGCTGCCCCGACCTCGCCGGGTGGGGCCGCACCCTCAAGCCGATCACGGTTGGGCGGCGGGCCAGCCCCCCACCCGGGCGCCGGGCTCCGGCCGCGACCTAACGCCGCGCTAGTCGTTCGCTCAGCAGGGCCAGTAGGCGGTCGGCGGTGCCTTCGGCGAAATGCGTCGACGCCGGGGACGCCTCGTAGCCGCCGCGGGGGTATTCGTGCTGCAGGGGGAGATAGCCTTCGTACCCGTTGCAGCACGACACCACGACCACCTGCGGGCACTGCTCCTTCAGTCTCAGGCTGATCTCGGACAGCACCTCGAAGGGCATGCCGACAAACACGGTTTGGCCGCAGCCGAGGAGCTGCAGCTCGATCCGGTAGCGGTTGTCAGGGTAACGGCAGGCGCGGCCATGGGCTGTCTGCGACTGGCTGTGGGCCTGCACCGCTGCCTGGTACACGGCGCTGTTGCGGTCAGTGGTCGGGTCCTGCTGCAGGGCCAGCAAGGCACTACGCGCTGCTTCGTAGGCTGACGGAGCGGTGATCGGATCCGTGGCGAAGATGGTGTCCACCTCCAGGCTTACGGTATCTGCCCACAGCCGCGGCGCCGTCTCAGCTACGAACACGCGCTCGGCCAGCGCCGCGGCGTGGCCAAGCGAGGCCCCGATGCGCGCCCGGGAGTCGCCGAAGCGCTCAATGGGCACGGCGTCGCCGGCGGCTCCCAACGTGAACGCCACCGGGCACTGCCACGCGGAGCTGAGGGTTTCGCGCAGGTAGTAGGGGTAGTCGGCCGAAATCCGGTAGTGGTCGCGCTCGGGCACCTGACCGCCGGTCACCGGGTGGCAGCCGAAGTTGGTCAGCGCGGCGACCATGCCGTGGGTGCTGCGCAACCGCAGCACGGTCAGTTCGCTGTCCACCCGGCTGAAGCGGTAGTTGTGCGCGTCCAAGGGGTAGCGGTAGTTGGTGACTACCGAACCGTCAGCCCGCCGCGTGCGCCGGTTGAACACCACCTGGGGCACGGGTATGCGCGCGGTCTCCAACTGCGCTGGCTGCAGGGCGGCCAGACTGCCCTGGGCCGCCTCCTGCAGCAGGCGACCGAACAGCTCCACGAACCGGCTGTCGGGCTCGACTACCCCCAGGCCGGGCGCGGCAAAGGTCTCGCGGTGCAGCGCCGGGGCGAAGTGGGTGTGTGAGCACGCCAGCAGGATCTGGTCCCGCGGCACGCCGGTGGCGGCCGCCAGCCGGGCGCGCAGCGCATCGGCGATGGGACTGTGAATGCCGATCATGTCGCACGCCAGCAGCAGGGCTTGCCGTTGGCCGTCGTCCAGCGCCAGGCATGTGAGCGAGGTCGGTTCAGCTACCCCGGCCGACGGCCGGTCGCGATCGGCATAGCCGTGCAGGAAGGCGTCGAACGAGGGCGTGAGGTCGCGCACCGCAATGCCGCAGCGCCATGCCATGGGATGCTCCTTGTGGGCC
>CAITNQ010000308.1 GCA_903893785.1 uncultured Gemmatimonadota bacterium | reverse complement strand
GATGACAGCGCGACCTCGCGCCAGGCCACCGGCCGCCAGGGCCCTGGCGTTAGCCCGCCGGCGGCTGCAGGTCAGTCCGGCGGTCGCCCCCGGGAACCGTTGGCCAGCGGGGTAGTCCGCGGTGACGATGATGCCCACCGACTACGGCGTGATCTGGCGCCAGGCCACCGGCCGGCAGAGCCCTCGCGCGGGCCCGCCAGTCGGTGCGGCCGCCCGCCGACGCGCTGTCACTCCTCGTCGCTGATGCCCGTGGCGCTTTGGGTTCGTTGGCGGTGCCGGCGGAGGTAGTTGCGCGTGGCGTAGAACGCCGCGAGTAACTCCAGTCCCAGGACCAGCCCCAGGATGGGCGCTGCCGGCCGATCGCCTGCGCTCACCGCGTTGCGCCAGTCAAGGACCAGCGGCAAGGCCGTGGGCAGCACCAGACCCCAAAGGCCGACGACGACCAGCAGGGACGGTGAACCGCCCACCGCCTGGCGGTAAAGGTAACCCTCAGCGCGGATGGTCTTGAGCGGATCAAGCCCCGTAGTCGCTCCCACCGGCCGCCCGCAATCATTGCAGAAGTCGGCGTCGCCGGGGTTGGGCGCCGCGCAGGTCGGGCAGGTGATCCCCTCGCCCGGGGCCTCGCCCAATGGGGCATTCCCATCCTCCGGGTTCGCCGCGTCCGCAGGCCCTTCATGTCCGGTGCCCGGCCGCCGTGTCATGGCCCCGGTTCCCCGGAGGCGGCCTCCAGCAGCAGTGGACCGAACTCCCGGGCGCTCCACCGCGAACGGCCCATGCCCCACGCGCGATCCGTTGGGAGCGGGTCCACGTCGGCACAGATGAAGTCCTCCCGGTGCCGCTGACTGCGCACCACCACTTCGCCGTTGGGGGCCAGGATGTAGCTGTCGCCGTAGCCGACGCCCTGGTACTCCAGCCCTGCGTCGCGGCCGAGCGTGACCTGATTACCCCGCACGAACCAGACGTCGTTCTCCACGGCCCGGGCTACGTGGTCCATACGCACCCGGGTGAAATGGTCTAGCAGGTGGTCCGGCGAGATGTAGTTGTAGTGGGGCGAGAAGATCACCCGCGCGCCTTTGAGCGCCAGGATTCGGCTGGGCTCAACGTAGCCCCCGTCGCTGCAGATCACCACGCCAAAACGGAGTCCTTCGTGGTCGAACACCGGGAACTCCCGCCCTTGGCGGTGGTACGGCATGTACGCCGAGCACTTGCTGTACGTGCCGAGCAACTGCCCGGCCCGGGCGACCAAGGCTGTGTTGTACAGGTCTGCCCCGCGGCATTCATTGAACCCCACAATGATCGTTGGGTGGCAGTCTCGCGTCAGCGACAGCACCTGGTCCATCTGCGGCGACTCGACCGCGAAGGCGCTGGCGCGAGCCGGCCCCTCGCTGCTAAAATAGCCGGTCAGCAGGCACTCCGGGAAACAGACAATGTCGACGCGTTCGCGCTGAGCTCGGGCCAGCCCCTCAGCCACCTTCGCCAGGTTAGCAGGGAAATCACCCGGAGCGCACACCGCTTGGAAGTGACCGATGCGCATGCTGTGCCTCCCCGATTGCAGCCGCTGCGGCACGCCTGCCGCGAACCTACTTGGTCAGCGCGGCTGCGGCTGTTGTCTGCCAGCCGGCCACGCGGCGACGCGTGGCGCGCTTGGCCCTGCGCGTCGCATGACCGCATGGGCCGCGTCACTGGGGCCGGCGCCCCAACGCGGCGACGTAGATGGCGAACTGCGTCTCGCCATCCAGCTGCAGGATGCCGTTCAGGGCGTCGTCGTCAAAGGCGGCGATGGCACACACGCCGCAGCCGATGGCCTCGGCGGCCAGGTACAGGTTCTGGCACACATGGCCGGCGTCCAGGTACAGATACCGATACCCACGCTGACCATAGCGCCAGGTCATGCGCTCTACCACGGCCACCCAGATAAAGGTGGCGGCGCTGGTGGCGACGAACTGCTGACCCAGGCAGGCGGCGGTGATCGCCGATGCCAGGTTCGCGTCCCGCCCCAACTGAACCAGCTTCCGGTCGAGGGCCAGGTAGCGATACAAGCCCTGACTCAGACCGGCGACGCGGTTGGCCAGCACGTGGGTCTCGAAAGCATGACGGGCCCCGGCAGAGGGTACGGTGCGGAGCGTGTGTGAAGACTCCGCGGCCTTGACGCCCTGCGTGGCATAGAGAAGGTAGGCCAGTTCAGCCTGCGACAGCGGTTCGCGGCTGTAGCGACGCAGTGAGGTGCGCCCTTCAGCCAGTTGCAGAAAGCTCGTGGCGCGCGCCCCGGTGGGCACGGGTTCCGGCAACTCCACCACGGGGGCCTCAGCCGGCCAGGCCGCCTGCAATGGCGGTTGGGGCAGCGCCCTTTCTTCGTCGTCGCGACGGAGACGCGGGTACTTGGTATGCTCGACAAAGTCACGGCCGACACGGCCCATTTCCTTCCCTCCCGCGTGTGGGCGGCCCCGGCGAGCCGCGGCAGGCAGCTGCCCAGCGGGCAGCGCCCGTTCCGTTCGGCCCCGTGACGGGGTCTCGACGGCGTGGCACAGGACCCGGTTGGCCAGCGCCTACCTCGGCGCGCCGGCGCGTCCGCTGACCCAAGCGCCGCCGACCCGCTACTCGTTCCACTCCGTGAAGCGCGCCGACGCGCCCGTTGGCCGAAGCAGGGCGCCCTCCGACGACCTGACAGCCACGCGACAATAACCGCACATCCGCCCCGCGACGGCAAGCGGCGGTCAAGCCAAAGGCTTGGCCGCCACATGGCGCGACGGGCGCCGAAGCCTGCGGGCGTG